>NZ_NAHZ01000026.1:0-154651 GCF_002196785.1 Desulfosporosinus sp. FKA
TCCTTCTAAGTAAACTTAGAATTCTCTCCGTTCGACTTGCATGTGTTAAGCACGCCGCCAGCGTTCGTCCTGAGCCAGGATCAAACTCTCCAAAAAAGTTATTTCAACTTCTCTTGAAGAAGATGATGACTTGCTCATGATTCCATGATTCTTTTGAAACTCTTGCGAGTTTCTCTCATTGGCTGTCCTTGTTGTTTAGTTTTCAAAGACCAAGGAATTTCAGTCTAACACTCTCTCTTAATGCTGTCAACAACTTTTTNTCATTGGCTGTCCTTGTTGTTTAGTTTTCAAAGACCAAGGAATTTCAGTCTAACACTCTCTCTTAATGCTGTCAACAACTTTTTTTCAAGCAACAGGTTTGAGAGGTATTTAGAAGCGCTGTTCTTGAGCGCTTTGTTATAATACCACTTCTTCCTTAACTATGTCAACAGATTTTTTCATTTTCTTATTCAATCCGCCTAATTCTGGTAAACTGGATAAAATGTAAACGTTTAACCATAGTATTTTGCAGTAAGCTGTAATAGATTCATCGGCGTATGGATAGTTAAACGGCCTAAATCGTTTTGCCCTAAAATTCGGGCATTTTCTCGAGTTGCCATCGAATACACTTCTAGCCTTGGAATTCCAGCTTGAATCAGCCAATCCATTTCATCATACAAGCTCTCGCCATGAGGTACAAGATAGGCACCGGCATCCGTGCCAATTCCAATGCGAACATTTTTTTGATAGGCTTCATAAATCACAGCAAGTTGTGTCTCAAGAATTCGTTTTAAGGTATCAATCTCCTTGGCAGAATAGCGGTTTGTCGGGTATTTTAAAATATTACCAATGGGAGAAACCGTCGGTATCCAGGCAATACCCTGATTTTTCATCTTATTCAAGTGTTCAGACGTCATATAATATCCGTGTTCAATCGAATCAACCCCGGCGTCAATAGCGACAGAGATCCCTTCTTCACCGCTGGCATGGGCCATCACCAAAACACCTCTCTGGTGAGCAGTCAGGACAATCCTTTGCAATTCTTCAACGGTCCATTGTGTCGGTCCAACAACCCGAAAATTATCGAAACGTATCAGTCCTGAAACAATGACTTTAAGTTGGTCAATGCCTTGAGTATAAAAATTAATGATGTTCGTTTGCCAATCAGAAATCCCATCAAAACCGCGTCCTAAGAAACGCCCATACATACCTTTGCGATTTACTGCCTCATGTACAGAAATCACTCTAGGTCCAAGCCAACTACCCTCATAAAGTCGATTCCGGGCAAACCAAGCAAACCCAGGTTGATCTCCTCCATCTCTGATCGCAACAATCCCCAGATTAAGATAGGTTTGCAGATAAGCTTGAATGTTTTTGTAAATTAAGTTCGGATTTTCCCAGTTTTTTAAGCATTGATAAAAATCCAAACTGTCCAAAGCCAAATGGACATGAGCATCAAGCCACCCAGGCTGGAGATAATAGGATTTCCAATCATAACATTCCGCATCAATGTTTTCAGTAATCCTTAAAGGTTCAAGACTATGAACTTTGCCATCTTTCCATTGAAGGACAGTAGGTAAGGAATTCAAACCATTTTCCGGACTCCAGAATCCTCCAATAATTGCCTGGCCCTTAGGAGGTATTTCTAAAACTCTTTTCTCAGCGCTGCATGAAATATTCAAAAAATTCACCTCTTAAAAAGATCTCTTCGATTTTTATCGACAGAGCAAACATGCTCCCACCACTTACGTTCTGCGAACGTTGAAGTGCCGCACGAGGAGCAATCCCACCTTCCCGATTATATGTTAAGAACTCAAGAACACCTACAGCTTTGCTCACACAATTGTTATATGTATTTATTCTACTGTTCTAAAGAATAACCTCCGAGTTTTCTGAAAACATTTAAAGAATAGTTTGTAATGAAAAGGAGCAACGGCTTCTAACCAATGCTCCTTTAAGTCAGTAATTTATTTTTGGTTCATTAGGCGGGATCTGATTTGGAAGCAACTGCTTTCCTAATAAAAAGCGCCGGGATCAAACCAATTATCGCCAATACTGTTGCAACGATAAAAGAATCATTAATCCCCTGAATCGTAGCTTGTTCAGATACTAAGCCGTATATTTCCTGCAATCCGAGAATACGCCCTGTTTGGGGTGAAAGACCTAAATGGGATATAAAATTGTTAAGCTGGACAAGAATCGACGGATTGAGTGAGGTAATTGTACTTGAATAGGTGGCAAAATGGATAGTAGTTCTTGTCGACATTATTGTGACCAAAATAGCTGTACCCAACGAACCAGAAACTTGACGCATCGTATTGAACATGGCAGTACCATGACTATTCAAATGTCTCGGTAATTCATTTAGGCCAGCCGTCATCAGCGGCATCATAATTAATGATACACCCAGAGAACGAATCGTGTAGAGCAATAATATATTGTCGTACATAGTAGCATTAGTGAGTTTGGTAAATTCCCAGGTTGCTATCGCTGTAATCGTCATTCCCACTACCGCTAAAACCCTAAGGCCAATAAGATCAAATACTGCGCCGGCAATAGGCCCCATAATTCCCATCAACAATGCTCCGGGTAATAGGAGGAAACCTGATTGTAAAGGCGTAAAACCCCGGATATTTTGCAAGTATATTGGCAGCAGCATCATTGCTGCGTACATAACTGTCGTAACGACAGCATTAATTATTATTGTCAGAGTAAATGCTCGGTATTTGTAAACACGCAGGTTCAGCATCGGAGAATCTACTGTAAATTCGCGTCTTATAAAGAGCAGTATGGCAAAAATCCCGACGGTTAGAAAAAGTATTACTTCCATACTGCCCCATCCTTTGTTGCCCGCTTCGCTAACTCCATAAAGTAAGCTTCCTAAACCGATTGTCGAAAACACTGCTCCCCATACATCAAACCTCGGAAAAGTTAACTTCAAAACGTCTTTCATCCAGATTACGGCTAAAAACAAATCCAAGGCTCCAATTGGTACGAGAGCGGAGAAAAGAAGACGCCAAGAGTAAGTCTGAACTACCCACCCACCAAGAGTTGGTCCGATGGCTGGCGCAAAAACCATAACGATCCCCATAGTTCCTAAAGCTTTACCTCTTTGATGAGGGGGAAAAATAGCAAGAAACACATTGGTCAATAAGGGCATAAGAATTCCGGCCCCAATTCCTTGAATGATTCTTCCGGTCATAAAAACGGGAAATGTTGGAGATATGGCACAGATCAGTGAACCCAACGTAAAACTGATCATTGCCACAAAAACCAGTTTCCGGCTTCCTACTGATTCCATAAGGTAGGCGGTAATAGGAATCAGCACTCCATTGACAAGCATATACCCCGTTACGATCCATTGGATAGTACTTGCCGAAACATTAAAATCCAGCATCATATGCGGTATTGCTACATTATCCAAAGTTTGATTCAAAATGGAAACAAAGGCACCCAGCATTAAAACAATCAGAATTTGAAGAGTATTAAAGTCTTGTACGCCGGTATCTCTTATAGCATCAGCGGGTACTCGTGTCTGACTCATAACTGAAGGCTGAGCAGCTCTAGAAGCCATTAAAACCGGCTCTTGTGAAGACTTATCATTTACTTCCTTTACGTTGCCTTTCTTCCTTCGCAGGAGTCCCATATTAACAAACATTAATAAAACGAAGCCTAAAAAAATGTAGACAAACGCTAGAATAATCATTGCCTTGACTCCCTTATCTTATATGTATTCGTGCTGTTACACTCATCCCCGGAGCGAGATTCAACCCCTTATAACCATCTAGCGTTATTATTACGGGAATAACCTGTGTCACCTTAGTAAAATTAGCGGTAGTATTTTGTTGGGGAAGAAGTGAAAACTGTGCGGCAGTTGTCAGTCCGATTTGGCTTACTTTTCCTGAAAGAGCAGTACCGGGATAGGCATCGACGTATACATCAACACTCTGATTTTGTTGAATGTTGTTGATATTCGTTTCATTTATGTTAGCGCTTACCCATAAGGCATCCATGTTATAAGCGTAAGCTAAAGGAGTTCCTGCAGCTACAAAACTATTAGGGATAACGTTTTGCTGAACAATCGTACCATTAACCGGCATTGTTATATCCATTGTTGGAGAAGTTGTTGCGGCAGCAGTTGCTGTGGTTCCCCCGACAACTTGAAGCCCGCCTAGTCGTTGTCCTGCAGTGAATCGGCTGTTTACTGATCCATTCCAATCTGCAATTTTGCCATTGCCCAAGGCACTGATTGTAATTTGTTGACCATCAATGCGGGCATTATCTGTCGTAACGTAATAATAGGATTGATTGTAATAATAATAAACCGTAATTCCTCCACCTATGATCAGCGCCAGAACAAGAATATTAATTAAAATAATGCGGCTCGTATTTGATGCCCGTCCATCAGCCATTCTCATATAACCTCCTTAAGCTCCTGTACATTTGCGATTTCTAGACACAACTAATTAATCGTTAAACTGCAGCTAATTTGTGTCATATTCTTATTAGCTATGACAGGGAATATTAGGAAGCTAAGGAATCAGGACATTTGTATAGTAGTTTATTAAAATTGGTAATCTAACGAAAGAGGTTGTTAAAGGAGGCTTAAAAATAAATGAACGTCTATGTTGTTTATGACAGTGAAAGCGGTCATACTGAAATGCTTGCCAAAGCTATTGCCGCAGGTGCTGAAAGTGTTAAGGATACTAAGGTACATCTAAAACATGTTTCGGAAAGCAGACCCGAAGAATTAGTAGATATGGATGCTATTATTTGGGGATGCCCCGGTCATTTTGGAACGATAAGTGCCAATTTGAAAGCCTGGATTGATGATCTCGGGATTATCTGGGCTGAAGGCAAATTAATTAATAAAGTTGGTGCCGTTTTTTGTACAACAGCCTCAGTTCACGGCGGAACTGAATCCACTCTCCTTAACCTCATAACAACCATGCTTCATCAAGGAATGATCATTGTCGGTTTACCCGGGAATATTCCGGAAAACGCCCTCTTCGGCTCGTATTATGGAGCCGGAATTACATGCCCAGTGGAAAGCAGCCCTGATAGTCCTCCAAACATGCCCACGGAATCGGATTTAGCATTGGGAAAAGCCCTCGGTCAACGAGTTGCTGAAATCGCCCTTAAGTTTTGCCGAGTTTAGAGATCCAGACATAAATTGCCATTAATAATCCAGTAGATAATTACCAAAAGATATTCGTTCTGGCAATAGTGAATAAAAAAAAGACTTGGCAAACTTCCAAGTCTTTTTTGAACAAAGCGCTATTAATTTATATGAGAAAAAATTTTTCTTCTGCCGCTAAACGTAAAGGAGTGATCAGAAATGCTTTCGTTTATTGCTTTCGGAATTGTCGTTGTAATTGCTGTTGCTCTTCTATTGACATACAATTTACGTGCTTTTAATCGAACAGCAACGATAAAAGAAACTCCAAGCGAAACAGATTCCTTAAGCGAAGTTATAAGTGACAAGGAACCGGAAGCTTCGCCACAAAATCTGGAAAAATCCGTTCCTAATCTCAACAAGAAAAGTTTATCGCAGATGGCTGATCAACACTATAGAAATGCGTTACGTCAATCGCTTAGTGAAAGGAAAGAGACAGTTACCCCTTCAGTAAAGCGCAGAGACGAGGAATATCGTTCTGCCTTACGCTCAATGCGGTCTCCGAAAGGGTAACGGTTGCCATGAATTATTTCTAAGTTACAATTTGTCCGTCTCCATAGACTATATACTTAATGGTCGTTAATTCTTTAAGACCCATAGGCCCGCGAGCATGCAATTTTTGGGTGCTGATCCCAATCTCTGCTCCAAAGCCAAAGCGTCCGCCATCTGTAAACCGCGTTGAAGCATTAACATAAGCTGCAGCAGCATCAACCTCTTTCAAAAAACGCTGAGCCTTAGAATAATTCTCAGTTATAATTGTTTCTGAATGTTTAGTACTGTATTGATAGATATGGTCGAGAGCTGCATCCAAATTCGGAACAACTTTTACACTGAGAATAAGGTCTAAATGTTCTAAAACCCAATCGTCTTCTTCAGCGGGAAGAGCGAAGGGCAAAATCTCACAGGTTCTTGGGCACCCCTTAATTACAACCTGGTGTTTCTTCAATTCTTCACCTATTCTTGGCAAAAAATCTTGGGCGATTGGTCCATCTACCAAAAGAGTCTCTAACGCATTACATACTCCGGGGTTTTGCGTTTTACCATTAATAATAATGGCGATCGCCTTTTCATAATCCGCATCTCGATCAACAAAAGCATGACACATTCCTGTTCCCGTTTCTATGACCGGGACAGTTGCATTTTGGACGACAGTCTGAATTAATCCAGCTCCCCCTCGTGGTATAATAACGTCCACAAAGTTATTCATCCGCATAAGCTGCTGAACCCATTCTCGATTTGTTTCAGTTATCAACTGAATACATCCTTCGGGCAAGCCGCTCTTTTCAGCTGCTTGGGCAATAACCTTTGCTAGAACTTTATTACTTTCTAAGGCCTCAGATCCTCCTCTCAGAATTACGGAATTACCGGACTTTAGGCATAAGGCCGCCGCATCAACCGTTACATTAGGCCTTGCCTCATAGATCATCGCCACAACCCCTAAAGGGACGCGTGTCTGTTGAATTCTTAAACCATTAGGTCTAGTCCAAACCTCCCCTTCTCCAACCGGGTCCCGCAAAGCAATAACTTCCTTCAAAGCATTACTAATATTGGAAATCCCTTCTGAAGTTAGTCTCAACCGATTTATGAGACTTTTTTTAATACCCTTATGCTCAGCAGCTTGAACATCAATCGAATTAGCCTGAAGTATTTCTTGCTCATTCTCCAGTAGTGCCTCAGCCATTGCAAGCAATGCCTTATTTTTTGACTCCGTACTCGCGTACGCCAACTGACGGGCAGCTTGTTTAGCCCTTTTCCCAATCTCCAAGAGTTCCTGTTGAATCACACTAAATCCCTCCCAGTCATAATAGTTTTTACACAATCAATCATCAGAGTCATGTTATCCCGGTGAACAACTTCTTCCCCAGAAGAATCGGGAATAAGTTCCTGCATTTTTTCAGAGTGCAAACCCTTAACAAGTTCTACCTCGTGACTGCTCAATTCAATAACTCCTCTGGCCACCTCATCACCAACAAGATTCAAGATACGCACAATTTCTTTTCGTTCCCATGTTCCTTCAGTAGATTTGATCCCTTTAGCCAGCAAACTTTTTCCTTCTTCTACCAAGGCCTTTACAGCTCCGTCATCTATTTGAATACTTCCCTCCGACAGTCCTGCATAGGCAATCCAGCGTTTACGCCCTGCCAGGCGATGCTTCACAGGGTGAAAATAAGTTCCTCTAGCTCCCTGCCTTTCGTTCAGTTCCACTAGCTCCCTAATCCGCGTAAAATTGAGTAAAAGCATCCCAATACCAAAACGTGTAGCAATCTTGGCTGCTCTTAATTTTGTCAGCATGCCGCCAGTTCCCAGAATACTTCCTGCTCCTCCGGCCATCGTCTCGACCGCTGAAATATCGGCAACCTCTTCGATAAGTTGAGCTAAGCTGTCCTTTTTGGGATTCGCTGTATACAGCCCATCTACATCTGTGAGAATGACTAACAAATCTGCATGAACTAATCCCGCAACCAGGGCCGAAAGGCTGTCGTTGTCTCCAAAGCAAAGTTCTTCAATGGCTACTGTATCATTTTCATTAATGATCGGAACTACTTGCAGCCGCAAAAGTTTCTCCAAAGTGTTTTGCGCATTATGATAGCGCGATGCTTCTGCAAGATCGATCCGCGATAATAAAATTTGGGCCCCGACTAACCCATGTCGTTCCAAATTTTGAGCGTACTTTTCAATAAGAACGCCCTGTCCAACTGCCGCTACTGCTTGTTTACCGGCTAAATCACGTGGTCGTGTATGAAGTCTCAATTCTCCCATTCCCGCTGCTACGGCTCCGGATGTTACTAAAATACATTCTATCCCTGACTGCTTCAAAGCGGCAATTACATCGACAACTTCTGCGATAGCTTCTTCATCTAAGCCTCCCCGAGAATGGTTCAAACTGCTGCTTCCAATTTTCAAAACAATTCGACGAGCCGAAAATGTGGTCACACCGAATACTCTCCTTCCATTTCTTCTGAGCGCAGAGCACAGGCCTTCGCAGCTTTCACTACCGTTTCGGCTAATTTTTCTTCCATAAAAATATTAATTGCCGCATAGGTGGTTCCGTTGGGAGAGGTGACCTCCTTTCGCAGCCTGCCTGGTGACTTCTCACTCTCAGCAATCATTTTTCCTGCTCCGATTGAAGTTTCAAGGACTAACATTTCTGCTTCTTTTTCACTTAATCCCAATTGAACTCCAGCCATAATTAAGCTTTCGATAAATAGATAAAAGTACGCAGGTCCACTTCCGCTTATTGCTGTAAGGGCATTCATTTTTTCCTCGGGAATCCATAAAATTTTCCCTACAGCAGAAAAGATTTGTTCGCTCATTTCTGCTTGTTCCGGAGTAACATCTTCACCGCGTACTAATCCCGTCATAGAATGAAGCACCGTTGTTGAGGTATTCGGCATTGCCCTTATAACAGCAACTCCCGGCAAAAACTTATAAAATAATTTGAGGGGAACACCCGCTGCGACACTTATGATGAGTTTACCACCAAGATCAAAGGTTTTTAGTTGTTCAAGAACGTCTTTAACGTTTTTGGGTTTTACAGCAATGATTAAGACACGGGAGTTCTCCACAAGTTCATTCAAGTTGGAAGCGAGAAGATTATATCTAACAGCCAGCTGTTGTAACCTCTCAGTATTTGCATGGTTTGTCACTCTAATTTGTATCGATTGGTCTACTTTCGTCAAACCGCTAATCATCGCCTCGGCAATATTACCAGCGCCAATGAAGCCAACGCTTAGTTTCATAGTTAACATCCTTTCTAAACCATATTACTAATAATTTTTGAAAGCTCATCTGCAACAGATCATTGTTCTTATTCTGTCTATCCATTAGTTTTTTATTAACTGGAATCCTTGATAAACACCTGCTGGGACTATAATCCAAAACAAAAAGACTTCTTTCGTCCATAATTTAAGGACGAAAGAAGCCTTCCGCGGTACCACCTTTATTGCAAAGCCAGCTCAATGTTATCAGAGTAATCCAATAAACAATCCCTCTAACGGTGGAAACCGTCTGATTCATCATCAGAGTCTCACGACTGGGTTTCTGACAACGCAGAAGGAAAAACTCTCAGCGCTTGTTTTCCTCTCTGAACTCCACGTCGATCATACTGGGTCGATCCTTGACTTCATTCAATATACAATTCAACTATACTGTAGCGTATATAGTTATAATATGCAAGTCTGATAATCTTGTAAATCATAAACATTAAGTATTTTTCTCAGCAGTAAACGATGGTTAGACACACCGACTTGTTATTTTTTCCCTAGGGCAGCTACGACTGCGTCCCCCATCTCACGAGTACCCAGGACTTTATCCCCAGGTTTTGCAAGATCCGTCGTGCGGTATCCCTCTTCTAACACTCTTTCCACGGCACGCTCAATCAGCTTAGCTTCCTCTTCCAGATCAAAGGAATAACGCAGCATCAACGCACCTGAAAGAATCGTAGCCAGAGGATTGGCGATATTTTTACCGGCAATATCGGGAGCCGAACCATGAGCCGGTTCATAAAGCCCTTTCTTCCCGTTTAAGCTTGCTGAAGAAATCATACCAATAGAGCCCATGAGCATAGAGGCTAAATCCGTTAGAATATCACCAAACATATTCTCTGTCACGATGACATCAAACTGAGTTGGGTAACGGACAAGCTGCATGGCAGCATTATCAACGTACATATGGGTTAATTCAACTTCAGGATACTTTTGGGCAACGTCCCGAGTGATCTCCCGCCAAAAACGAGAAGATTCCAAAACATTGGCCTTATCCACTGAGCAGAGCTTGCCGCGACGCTGGCGAGCCATTTGGAAACCAAGCTCAACGATCCGGCGAATTTCCTCTTCCGAATAAATCAAGGTGTCAAAAGCACTGGGAGGGTTCTTGGTTCTGCCTTTTTCTCCGAAATATAACCCGCCCGTTAATTCACGCAAAACCACGAGGTCAACATTTTGTACGACTTCAGGGCGAAGAGTTGATGCTTCAACTAACATGGGCAGCATTTTAACGGGACGTATATTAGCAAACAGAGTCAGTGCCTTGCGAATTGCAAGAAGACCGCCTAACTCTGGGCGCTGCGGGGCGGGCAGGGTATCCCACTTTGGTCCGCCTACTGATCCTAAAAGAACTGCATCTGCGGCTAATGCTGCCTCGAGAGTAGCATCCGGAAGAGCCTTTCCAGCTTCATCAATGGCCGCCCCGCCAATTAAATGATTTTCAAACTCTAGCTTAACTGCACTGTCTTTTAAGACAGCGTTTAACACTTTAATTGCTTCCGGGGTAATTTCTTGACCAATACCATCTCCCGGAAGAACAACGACTTTAGGCATTCTGTTCCCTCCCTCGAATATGGAATCAGTTCGCCCGTACGAATCAACTCCTGCATAATTGGAGGAAACGATCTGGCCTGAAACTCCATACCTGTTGTATTATTCACTGGTGATTTTACCTGCTGTTTCTATTCGTGTTTTTTCAGCCAGCTCATCATACCTCGTAATTGTTCTCCAACTTTCTCGATGAGATGATTTTCTTCACGACGAGCCATAGCATTAAAGGCCGGACGATTAGCCTGATTTTCCAATAACCAGTTCTTAGCAAATGTCCCATCTTGAATTTCAGTCAGTACCTTTTTCATTTCTTTGCGGGTCTCATCATTTACAATTCGTTTTCCTACAGTCATATCACCATATTGAGCCGTATCAGATACTGAATAGCGCATCCAGCTCAAACCGCCCTCATACATTAAGTCTACAATCAGCTTTAATTCATGCATACATTCGAAGTAAGCAATTTCCGGTTGATAGCCGGCTGCCACCAAAGTCTCAAATCCGGCTTTAACAAGCTCAGAAGTACCGCCGCACAGAACAGCTTGTTCACCGAATAAATCTGTTTCGGTTTCTTCGCCGAAGGTCGTTTCTAATACTCCGGCTTTAGTGGAACCGATTCCTTTAGCGTAAGCTAAAGCCAACTCTTTGGCTTTACCTGTAGCATCTTGATGAACTGCAATCAAGGATGGTACCCCTGCGCCTTCAGTATAGGTTCTGCGAACCAAATGTCCCGGACTTTTTGGTGCAACCATGAATACATCAACATCACTGGGAGGAACAATTTGGCCAAAGTGAATATTAAAGCCATGGGAAAAGACGAGAGCTTTGCCTGAGGTTAAATGTTGTTTAATTTCATTTTCATAAACTTTACTTTGGGTTTCATCAGGAAGCAGAATCTGTATGACATCAGCACGAGCGGCTGCTTCGGAAACCGTCATCACTTCAAAACCGGCTTCTTCAGCCCGTTTCCAGCGTGCACTGCCGGGGCGAAGTCCAATTAAGACCTTAAGGCCTGAATCTTTAAGGTTTTGAGCTTGAGCATGTCCTTGACTGCCATAACCCATTACCGCAATAACTTTTCCTTTGAGTAATTCGAGATTTGCATCAACTTCATAATACATTTTTGCCATTTAATATCTTCCTCTCTAATTCTAAACTATTATATTAAAATAAGCTGCAAACAACATCTATTATACACCTCATGCCTCAGAACGCATAATAGCAATTTTGCCCGTTCGCACTAATTCTAATAAACCATAGGGACGAAGCGCATGAACAAAGGCATCGATTTTATCAATGTCCCCGGTCAATTCAACCGTGATATTGCTTCTGCCCATATCAACAACCCGTCCACGGAAAACATCCACGGTTTGAAAGACTTCAGAGCGCGTTTCCGAATTAATAGGAATCCTCACCAGGGCCAATTCTCTATCCACTACGCTCTTCTCAGTTAAATCTACAACTGAGTGAACCACAACAAGTTTACTTAACTGGTTTCTAACTTGTTCGATAACTTGATCATCACCGGCTACAACAATCGTCATCCTTGATACTTCAGGATCCTCAGTCTGACAAACGGTCAGGCTCTCAATATTGTAAGCCCTGCGCGCAAAAAGTCCCGCTACTTTAATCAAAACACCAGGGTGATTTTCCACAAGAACTGCAAGTGTATGCAACATACTCATTACCTCACAATCATTTCAGTGATAACTTTTCCTGGAGGGACTAACGGTAAAACATTTTCATCAGGAGAAATCTTGAAATCCAGCAATATCGGTCCAGAAGAATTAACCGCTTCCTCAATAGCACCACGGACCTGATCTACAGAATTAACGTGAATTCCACGAATTCCATAGGCCTCGGCCACTTTGACAAAATCCGGATTTCCTTCAAGTTGAATATGGTTGTACCGTCCGTCATAAAACATCTTTTGCATTTGACGAACCATTCCAAGAACACCGTTATTAAGCAAGATAATTTTAATTGGCAGTTTGTTTTGAGCGACGGTTCCCAGCTCCTGAATAGACATTTGCAGTGAACCATCTCCGGTTATTAAAAATACATTATCTTGAGGACGAGCCAATTGAGCCCCAACTGCAGCCGGCAGTCCATAACCCATGACTCCTAGACCGCAGCTTGTTGCATAATTGCGCATATGGGCTATCGGATAAAACTGAGCCACCCACATTTGATGTTGTCCTACGTCAGTAGCTATTACAGCCTCTCCGCCAGCCAGTTCACCAAGTGTCTTGACAACTAATTGAGGAGTTAAGGAGTCTAAATCACAGCCTAAGGGATTATCCTTCTGCCAGTTACGAATTTGTCCCCACCATTCGGAAAGTTCAGGAAGCGAATGTCCGGGCAGGACCTCCAGGAGTTCCTCAAGAATTTTACGAGCGTCTCCGACAATTCGCATGTGTGTTTTTACAACTTTACTAATTTCTACAGGATCAATATCCATATGAATGACTTTTGCTTTAGTCGCGAAACGATGGCCTAAACCGCTTGTTACCCGATCATCGAAGCGAACTCCTACAGCAATCAGTAAGTCACAATCATCCACTGTATAGTTGGCAGTCACTGTGCCATGCATGCCGACCATTCCTAAAAGATTAGGGTGACCGTAAGGAAGACTGCCGATCCCCATTAACGTGGTAACAACAGGCAAATTTGCCCTTTCAGCAAATTGACGCAGAGCTTCCTCGGCGTTCGCTGTCACGACTCCCCCGCCAGCATAAAGAACAGGTTTTCGCGCTTCGGAAAGTGCTTGAGCTACCTCTTCGATTTTACTGTTATTGCCCCTGCCAAAGATTTTATACCCCTTAAGCTTCATATCGCTGGGAAAAGGTTCAACATTTTCCTGGGCTAAAACATCCTTCGGCAGATCAATTACAACTGGACCTGGTCGTCCGGTTCGGGCAAGAAAGAAGGCTTCTTTAACTACTCTGGGAAGATCACGAGGATCTTTAACGATATAGGAATGCTTTGTTATCGGCATTGTAATGCCAATAATATCGACTTCCTGAAAAGAATCCGATCCAAGGGAGCTTGTTGGCACTTGCCCTGTTAAAACGACTAGAGGAATGGAATCGGAATAGGCATTAGTTATACCGGTTACCAAATTTGTAGCCCCGGGGCCTGACGTCGCCAGACATACTCCTACTTTACCACTAACTCGTGCGTAGCCATCAGCAGCAAAAACAACCCCTTGCTCGTGGCGCCCTAAGACGTGGCGTATGGGCGAATCCAGCATAGCATCATATAGAGGAAGCAATACCCCGCCGGGATAGCCAAAGATAATGTCCACACCTTCCTCTCGTAAGGCATCTAATAATAGTTTTGCTCCACTTAATCCCTTCTTTTCCTCACTCATTTCATTTCCCTCCTCTATTATCTGGCGGTTGCGCTTTGCGCTTTATAAATCTCAGGACCGTTGACAAGAGTTAAAGCCCTAAAAGCAGCGAGAAGTTTTTTAAAGACTTCTCCGGGAGCTCCATTGTCAATGTCCCTGCCATCGACATTAACTACGGGGATAAGTTCAGCCGCTGTACCCGTTAAAAAGCACTCACTGGCAGTATAGAGATCGTGACGGGTAAATAATTCTTCAGCGGTTCTAATCCCCAATTCACGCGCAAGCTCCAGAACTGAATTCCTGGTTATACCTTCCAAAACCCCCGCAGATAAAGGGGGTGTCATCAGTACTCCGTTGCGCACAATAAAAATATTGTCAGAAGTTCCTTCGGCAACGTAGCCATCTTGAGTCAACATGATTGCTTCCACAACTCCCGCTTGATTGGCTTCGATTTTAGCAAGAATATTATTCAAATAGTTAAGAGATTTAATTCTTGGATTTAAGGAATCAGGGTTATTTCTTCGGGTGGCAGCGGTTTTGACTTCCAATCCTCGTTCATATTTAATCGGCTCAAAGATTTTTATTTGATCCGCGATACAAAAGATCGAAGCTTGAGAACAGTTATTAGGGTCAAGTCCTAAATCCCCTTTGCCACGGGAAACAACTAAACGAATATAAGCATCTCTTAACCCATTTCTGCGTAACGTTTCCAAGACAATCTCCTGCATTTCATCCTTCGCTATCCCAATAGATAAATGAATCGACTTTGCCGATTCATAGAGCCGTTTTAAATGCTCATCTAATTTAAAGACTCGGCCATGATAGGCACGAATTCCTTCAAAAATTCCGTCTCCATATAAAAAGCCATGATCAAAAATTGATACTTTGGCCTCTTGTTCAGAAACGAAAGCCCCTTTACAGTAAATTACAAGTCCCATTAGTTTACCCCTTTCTATAAAATATCCTCAATAATTCAGACAACTTAAAAACCCAAGCCTAGTCCCTAGCAACGTGGAACTTTCCGCTTGGGTTTTTTCTACCCACGGTGTAAATCCGTAATTGGATTCTGTATCGCTTGGACCAGTCAGGTTGCCCCCGGAACCCTAGATACACTTCCTCCTCTGTTATAAGACATTTGTACTGCATACGTTGTGTATATGATACAGAATACAATCCTCAGTGTCAACCCTTTTTCCATGAAATTCATATTAATTCACGGGATCCCTTGTCAAAACTTGATAGTTAGCGGTATAATGTCCACTATTAAAATACATTTGTTTTTATTGAGAGGAGCTGCCAAAGATGCCAATTAACATTGGAATTTTAGGTCTTGGAACAGTTGGTAGTGGCGTTGTCAGCATATTACAGCAAAATGCCGAAGACATCCAAACGAGAACTCAAAGTGAAATTCAGATAAAGAAGATCCTAGTCCGCAATCCCGAACTTCCCCGAAATATTCAGGGGAAGTTTCAACTCACGGACCAAGCCAATGATATCCTTCAGGACCCTGAGATTGATATCATTGTTGAAGTTATAGGAGGGATTGAACCCGCTCGTTCTTATATATTAGAAGCGCTGCGCCAAGGCAAACATGTGGTCACAGCGAATAAGGACTTATTGGCTCTCCATGGGCAAGAACTCCTGGACGCTGCCAATACGGCAGGTAAAGACCTCTATTTTGAAGCAAGTGTCGCCGGTGGAATCCCTATCATTGCTGCCCTTAAACACGCTTTGGCTGCGAATCGAATTTCGGCTTTAATTGGAATCATTAACGGAACGACCAACTATATTCTGTCTGCTATGGCAGAACAAGGCCGGGATTATTTTGAAGTATTGGCTGAAGCACAAAGCTTGGGTTATGCTGAAGCTGACCCTTCGGCCGATGTCGACGGATTAGATGCAGCACGAAAGCTGTCCATCCTAGCTTCTATTGCCTTTAATTCACGGGTTACCCTCAAGGACGTTTTTGTAGAAGGCATCTCCAAAATCACTCGCCAAGATTTAGCCTATGCAGCAGAACTCGGATGCACCATCAAATTACTGGCAATCGCAAAACATCACGAAGAAAGCATCGAAGTTCGTGTTCATCCGGCAATTTTGCCCATGAACCATCCCCTAGCTGCCGTAAACGGTGTTTATAATGCCATTTATGTTGTGGGCGATGCCGTGGGAGAAACCATGTTTTACGGCAGGGGGGCAGGATCACTGCCGACCGGCAGTGCCGTAGTTTCTGATATCATTCGTGTCATTCGCAACATCCAGGCTAACTCCACGTCGATGATTAACTGCACCTGTTATCGTGACCTCGGAATCAAAGCCTCCTCGGAATTCTTCACTGCCTTTTATATCCGTCTTCTCGTGAAAGATGAGCCCCGCGTCCTTGCCACCTTGGCGCTCCTCTTTGCCGAAGCCAACATCAGCTTTGCTTCTATTATTCAAAAGCCACGCGGCGAACAGCAAGCCGAAATCGTACTAGTGACGCACCCCTGCCGCGAAGGCGCGCTTCAAGAGGCTCTGGACTCTGTTCGGGCGTATAGTAAAGTTCTCATGATTCACAACGTAATACGCTTTGAAAAAGGGGAGGAGTCGAACCCATGATCGTAAAAATCCCTGCTACCTCTGCCAATCTCGGACCCGGTTTTGACTGTCTTGGCCTGGCCCTTCAACTATATAACTCAATTAAAATCGACATCAACCGCCCCTTCCAAATCTCATTAACAGGAACCTATCAGGAAGGTATATCAACTGATGAGAGCAACCTTGTCTGGCAAACCATGTGCCGCCTCTGGGAGCAACTTAATTATCCCATTCCGACGGTTGCCCTGACATTGGAAAATCATATTCCTCCAGCTCGCGGTCTCGGCAGCAGCTCCGCTGCCATCGTGGGTGGACTTGTAGCAGCCAATAGTTTGGCCGGAGCCCCTTTAGCAAAATTAGAGCTGCTGCAGATGGCCAATGCTCTTGAAGGACACCCTGATAACGTCACACCTGCTTTATATGGGGGAATCACCTTAGCTGTTTCTACAGATGATGGAGTTCAACCCAGAGTTTTAGGGCAGGGAGCAAATCTGAAGGCAGTGGTTCTTATTCCGAACTTGCGCCTAAAAACAGAAAAGGCCAGAGGCATTTTACCTCCCGAAGTATCTCGTCAAGATGCCGTATTTAATATCTCCCATGCAGGATTATTAATTGACGCCTTTATTCGTGAAGATTATCCCCTCCTGAAAGAGGGAATGCGCGACATGCTTCATCAAAACCAGCGTTCCGTTCTTATCCCGGGTATGTTTGAAACACTGAAAGCAGCTGAACAAGCCGGAGCCTATGGAACAGCTCTAAGCGGTTCAGGCCCGACACTAATTGCCTTAATTCCGGAATCTTCAAAGAACGAAGTTTGCCAGAGCATGCTGACAACGATAAAGCATTTTGGGGTTGAGGCCCAGGCCATCATACTTGATATTGATCACTGCGGTGCCTTCTCTTCAGGCGAATAAGGAATTCTTGCGACACATTGAATTAAGAGAAACTTGGCGCTCAAAGATACTTTCTTCGCTCTTGACTATCCAAATATTTCACTGCCTGAAGGGCCGCAGTTCCGCCTTCTCCTGCAGCTTTAATTAACTGATAGGGTTGTCCCGTGCAATCGCCGGCTGCAAATAACCCCGGAAAACTAGTCTCTAATTTGTGATTTACCTTAATGGCACCGTCTTCCATTTCCAGACCTGAAATAAGCTGTTCGGCAGGAAGATTTTCTCTGATGATAAATACTCCGTCAACGGTTAATTGTTCCTCCCCAAGGTCAAGTTGTTCTACCCTTTCTTTCCCCACAATCCTCGCAACGTTGCTCTTCTTAACGTCAACCCGGGAATCAAGGGAGGGAACGTCACTGTAATAAGGAATATAATAGACTTGGGAACAGATGTCGGCCATAAAATTGGCCTCATCCTCACCTTCATGGTTATAAGAAATAATCGCTGCCTTCTTGTCTTTATACAAGGGACCGTCACAGGTAGCACAATAGCCGACGCCCATACCTAACAATTCGGCTTCGCCAGGAAATAATTTACTCGCCGAAACACCCGTCGCCAAAATAAGAGCATCGGCTTCCAGGGATTTCTCCTTGCCCATGATGGTGAAAGGAGGGCCCGGATATATACTTGTAACTTTAAAAGGAATAATAGATATGTCCTTTTCCTTAAGATGTTTTAAAAACCGCTGTCTTAAATCCTCACCGCTTATTTCAGGAAAACCGAGCCAATTGTCGATTTGAGGTGCCTTAGACAGCTTTGGGCTGCAGAATTCCGAACCCAACAAAATAAAATCTCGTTTCCTGATTTTTGCATTAAGGGCTGCCGCCATTCCTGCCGGACCGCATCCAATAATTGCAAGTTCATAATGATCTTTGATATTATTAAGATCCTCAGACACGTTTTAAACCTCCTCGATTCATTTCCTTTATAGCAGAAGTGTTCCCCAAATTTCCCAAATTAACTATTAACTTTTAATATTGCACTGAGAAATCCTGATAAGGTAATCATTAAATAAAGGCGTTCTCACTCCACTATATTAGTGAAGCGAGAACGCCTTTGGTTATTTGCACCCATTTTGGATTTTTAAAGTTAAGTTTTTAGACAGCTCTCATCCAACGCTATCTTTAACACGCTTTCTACCTGCTGAGCAACACTCAGCAATTGTTCGTGTTCCATCATACCTATCAAAGACGTCGGCCGCAGCATTCCCATATACACACTTTTTTCTTTTTCGTATACGACCACCTTACAAGGCAAAAAATATCCAACTTCAACCTGAAGCTCCAATACTTCTTTTGCTTGTTTGGGATTACAGACCTCTAAAACCTTAAAGTGACCTTGAAAATCCAGCCCTTTTTCTGCCAATTTGTCTTTAAAATCAAGTTCCCACAAAACGCCGAAACTATTGTTGCTTAATGTTTTCTTTAAATCTTCCACAGCTGTCTCAAAAGGTTTATTCGTTTTGACCTCATACTTTAAATCCATGACTTTTCCTCGCTTTATCGGATAATAATTCAATCTCGGCGATTTTACGCGATAGACTTCTTCATTCTAATAGTATAAGCAAATTAATCCGAAACAACTCCCAATACATTTAGGATACCCAATAAACGGTCTCTTTCCTCTTCCAAATCTTCTCGTTCCGCTACCATCCGCGGCTGCACAGAATGAAACGGCCAACGAGCTCTAAGATCAATAAGCTTTTTCTCAACTTCTTTAAGCTGCTGTAATACTTCCTGTTGATCCAGTGGTTTTTCATGCACTTGTCCATCATCCGCCATTAGCATTCATCTCCCCTACATCCACAAAGGTAATAGCGCCATGCATGCAAGCTTCCATGCAAGCTTCACATTCCACACATTTCTTAGGATCTACCACTGCTAAATGTGACAACATGGCAATAGCCTGTTCGGGACAGGTATTGACACAGCGTTTGCAGCCCCGGCAAAGTTTTTCTAAGATAAACGCTGACATTCCTTCTCTCCTCCTTATTCCCGCAGATTAAAGGAACACCCGGTTCCTCATTAGCAGCCTGCTCAGCCAAAGCGCTGAGGACCAGAGCTTGAGCCTATGGAAGATCCCCCGCTTGAGCTTTTCCCCATAACATTAATTGTGGTAAATCGCTGTTTTATTTGGTCACTTCCGCAAACCGGACATACTTGCCGGTCTTTTTGGCTTATGCTGCAAAAGACAGAAAACTTATGATTACACATCTGACAGATTAAATCATAACTTGGCATCGTCTTCAATCCTCCTAAATTAACTCTTTAGTTCATAATAACTTCTTAGCTCAGCTCCAGCCTCATATTCAGAATCCCGATCCTTACTCCTGGATCCCAGCTCCTTTTGTGCTGTACACGCTTAATATTTTGGAGATGAGTCTGTCGTATACTAAATGAAACAGAAATGTTATCCTTATCCCCTATACCCCTCTAGGGTATTGTGTTAATTCCAATATATTCGCTTATCAATGATTTGTCAACCCGTTGGAATTTTCTTTCTCTGATTTCTATAGTAATACACCAACTCAAGGATTGCAGGCAATACAAATTTGCGCAATACAAATCAAAAAAATCTTCTAATTGGTACTATACTATCATCTAGGAGGAGCGCTCATGAACTATTCTCAAAGCATTCAGGACACCATCACATACATTGAACAACACCTCTGCGAGAGGCTCTCATTGGATGAGATTGTAAAAGTTTCCGGATTTTCAAAATATCACTTTGTGCGCATTTTTAAGCGCGAGATCGGCTTGGGGTTGAAGGAGCATATTCAAAGCCGTCGGTTATCTTTGGCAGCAAAACTTCTTCTGTCATCGAAGTTTAGTATTATGGATATTGCTCTCTACTGCCGTTTTGAATCTCAAGAGGCCTTTACAAGAGCATTTAAGAAGGTCTACGCGCTTCCTCCCGGAAAATACCGCCGTGCCATAAACCATTTAGTAACTATAAATGAGGTGAACGATATGAAAACGAATGAGCAGATTCCCGGATGGATCATAACAGGAACAGCTCCAGGAAAATTTGAAGCTGCATTTGACCACGAAGTGTTTTTTAAAGGAACAAAATCAGTGCTTTTAAAGAGCACCAGTACAGAACTGGAGACAGGCGACTACTATGCGGTAATGCAGCAATTTAAAGCCAAAAACTATCTTGGAAAAAGAGTCCGTTTATCAGGGTTTCTAAAAGCAAGAGACGTGACAGGCTGGGGTGGACTCTGGATGAGGATTGACAGCATAACCGCCAATGTGATCAAAATTGATAATATGCAAAACCGCCCTATAACGGGCGATACGGACTGGAATCATTATTCGGTGGTGCTTGATGTACCGGAAAACAGCGCGATCATCAATATCGGTATGCTGCTCAACGGCACGGGAGAATTATGGATGGATAACGTTTCTTTTGACATCGTTGACAAAAATGTTCCGGCTACGGATGTCGACCTCAGCAGTGAATTGCCAGAAAAGCCTATGAACCTTTCCTTTGAAGAGGACAACTAATGAAACAGACCCCCACTTATAGAAGTGGGGGTGGGTACTTCGTTAACTTCAGGTGGGGTAGAGTCCCCCTTCGCCGCTAAGTATTCCTATTGGGAAAGGCGACTCGGCAATAATGTCCACCGGACATTATTGTATCTGAAGCCCCGATGTTCAGCTTTAGCGTAAGCGAGTTCACTATAACCTCAGACAAGTTAACACCTCAGGGATGTGCTGCGCTTCGGTCATGACATTTGTGACAGGAGTCTGCCCCCTGCTCCAGAAGCGATTGCTGACAGGTGCTTCCATAAACTAATGGGATATTAAAGGTTTTGCCTGTGACACGACTGGTCTGCAGCCAACTATTTCCTTCATGGCGAATAAACGGCAACTCCTCCCCTTTTCCTGTAACAAGAACCTCATCGCCAAGTTTCAGAACAGGAAATTTAGGATTGGTTAATTGTTCTTCAAAGGCTAAGTCCTTAGGGTTGACAATCTTCTTGGTCTTGGGGAGGGTGTTTTTTGTGCCATGACAATCTTGGCATTGAAGGTGAACTGCATCATATTGAGAGGTGTGGAGTAGGTTGTCTCCCATGACATCCTGCCTTGTGTGACAATCAATGCAATCCAGGCTGACTTCACATTGAGCGAAGATTTCTCCGGGCAAATAATAATCTTTGACCCGGTCCAGATAATTGGTATCTCCGGATTTCCAGTCACTAATGACTTTGGTCATATCTGAACGAAACGCAAAACTCATTTTGAGCGGGTCATGATTTCCTTGATTGTGGCACTGATTACACTGGGTATAAGGAATTTGGGTTGTCAAGCTGTGGGTCATCCCCCAGCCGAGATCAGCAGATCTCATGGTCGTATCTGTCCCGATATAAGTATGCATAGGGTTCGTTAAAACATGACATACCTCGCACCCGTTCGCTGTAATCTTATTCTCTGTTTGAGATTTAACTCCGGTTTGGCTGCCCTCGAGAGAATGATTATCAGGAGTCTGAAAAGCGGGGATCTCCCCTCCGTTTTGATGACATTGACTCAAACAGTTCTGCTGAAACGCCTTCTGATTGGGATGTCCCTGCAGCGGATTGGGATAAAGCGCTGCTGACTGCCCCTTGACAAGTCCCGGCACCTCATTCGTTTTATCAAATCCGAACATCCGGCGTACAACACTGAGCTCGCCGGCCTTTGTGGACATAATCGACGTTTTCACGAGATCGACTTCATTTTTTGCTGTTTCCTGGTTGCCTGAGTGACAGGACATCCCATTCTCGGCCTTTCCCCCGCAGCTTAAAGAAACTGCGTTCAAGGAACCCGGGTGTCCCCCGCCATACATTTGATCATGGGCCGTCGCTTTGTCCAAAGAGAGAGGATTTCCCCCGTGGCAAGCGACACAGCCAAACGTATTACTGGGATGAGAGCTGGAGATTTCCTCTATACCGATGTGACAGGTTTTGCAGCGCTCAACGTTCCCGTTGGGAAGAACCAGATCAATGACCTCAGGCTTGCGATTTTGAAGGCTCTTTATTTCTTGCTGGAGTTGAGTTCTCTTTGCTGTATCTTTGGTTGAATTTAATTGAGCCTGCAGTCTTACTGCCTGTTCTTTAAAATACTCTCGTTGATATTGAGCCCAATTTGGAGTGCTGCCTTGAATAAAAAGAATTAAAATAACAAGACTCAAGAAAAGGCTTGCTAAGATCAGAGCTTTTTTCATAGGCGAGTCCACCACAATTCCTTCACCATAAACCAAAACAGAAGAATCAAGACCAAGCTAAAAAGAACGTTGAAAATCCTCCTTCCCCATTTGTCCCCCCAATAATGGGCAGCCCATGGCACCCCGGCCAGCCCGATAATAATTAAGGCGGGAACTGCTAAAGCTCCCAGCCAAGGCGGAAGATACAGCAGCAGCACTTGAAATGGCCCAAAAATCCAGGGTGCTGTTGCATGAGGAACTGCCGGAGCCAAATTGCTCGTTCCCACACCTGGAGAAATTTTAAAAGCCAATAAAGTACAAAGGATCAAAAAAATCAACGCGGCAATTCCTTCATTTTCTTTAAGATTATTAATGGGTGAACGAGCCATTATATCTCCTTCCTTTAGAGAGGGCGTACTCCCCCGTCACGGCGAATCCGCCAAAAATGATAGAGCTGCAGCCATAACATTGCCAAGGGTAAGACCGCACAGTGCCAGACATAGACAACCAAAGTGCTGCCGCTTAAGGCAGAAGGTTCGCCTAAGGCGATCTGCGCCAAGGCTGTTCCCAAACCTGGAATCTGCTTCAATAGATTAGCGGCAACCGTTGCCGCCGCACCGCTTTCTTGGGAACCAACCAGCAGGTAACCTGTAAAATCCAAAACCAAGACAAGTACCAGCAATCCTACGCCAACGAGCCAATTAAGCTGTCTCGGGGGCTTGTAGGAATGAGTCCATACGACTCTTACCATATGCAAGTTAACGGTTACAATCATAATTTGTGCCGACCAATAATGCAAATTTCTAATGACATACCCGTAAGGAATTACCGACCCGATCGTAAGGACACTGCTGTAGCCTGAACTTGCACCGGGTTGATAGTGAAACATTAAAAGAATCCCTGTAATTCCAAGCATTAGGAATGCCAAAAATGACAGTCCTCCGAGGCAAAACGTATAGAATACCGAAAGTACTCGCTCGGAGATAAATCTCGGCCGCACGTGATTAATAAAATTATTCCGCGAATTTCCTTCCAACTTATGTACTGGCGATAGTTTCTCTTTTTGATCATGGTCAGACATCAGTATTGGCCTTTGAACCGAAGTTTCCGTTTCTTTAGAATCCTTCATAGCCGCACATCCAATCCAACTTGCTTCTCTGTATTAATGATTAAGGAACCATCCGCCTTCCGTTCCACAGCTGCCCTTGGCAAGGCTTTAGGGGCAGGCCCTGCTACAGGCCTGCCCTCTGTGTCGTAAATACTGCCATGGCAGGGACACAACCATTGTTTCCTTTCCAGATGATATGTCACTTCGCAGCCCAAATGAGTACAGGTCGCAACCAAAGCGGCAATGCCTTGATCATCCCGCTTAACCCAAACACGTGAATTGGGAACATGCTGCCAATCCGTTTTTTCCTCAAGGCTTTTGGCATAAGACACTAAGGGCGAGCGCGGTTGATCCTCTTTGCTCGTCAAATAGTCAACAAGAGGTTTGACACTTAATCCACCCACCGCAACCATTCCGGCCCAAGCAAACCGTAATACTGTCCGTCTCGAGCACTCTATTTGCTTAGCCATCCTTCTCAGCCCTTTCTTCCTTAGATCTACAAGTCGGAGCGGTTCCCATACCTCACCTAAAACCAACGACTCCACTGCCCAGCGAAGGTTATAATATAGCGGACAAAAAAACCGCCAAAGAGAACGAGGAAACTGCTGCCAATGGTTACTGGCAATGTCCACCGAACTGATATTTTCTCTTTTAGTTCCAAGTACTCCAGGGAAAAGGGCACAATTAGCCCTAAGCCCACAATCAAAAACCAAAAAATCATAGCAAACTGTCCGTAGATCATACTCCCGTAAGCCTCAGCAATACTCAGAGAACTAAATCTGCCCATTACAATCATTACCAATAGTATAAAACATTCTAAAACGATGAGTAAAGCATCGGCCTTCGTCAATAACTGTAGTTCCCTATGCCTGGCCCTTTGCCAGGGACTAAGAGCAGAGAACAAAATCACCGTTGCTGCCCCGGTAGACAAAGCTGATACTAAAAAGAGCACCGGAAGCAAGGGGGCTGTCCATAAGGGGCGTGCTGCAGCATTGAGAAGAAGACCGGTATATGATGCCACCCCTACCGACAAGAAGGGAATTACTTTGGCCAATCGTTTTTTCCATTGTTCTAAAGATTTAGTTTCCCCTATAATTTGAAACTTCTGAGGTAGCCAAAGATAAAGATAGACAACACTCAGCAGAGTGAATAAAAGAATCGCCCAACTACCATAAGACATGGGGGACCTTACCTGTAAAGTCATAAATAACCGATAGAAGTTAAAAGGGCTTCCTAAATCGAGTAGCAGCACACCCAGCCCTAAGGAAATTGGAAAGGGTGAAATAAATGCCCCCCAGCGGCTAACCCTTTCAAAATCATTACCGCCCAAGAGCAAGGCCAGGTTCGAGGTAATCATGGCTCCTGCGCTCACGCCGGCAGTAAAGAGGTAAATAACAATTAATATGCCCCAAGTTATTTCCACGTGAAACCCCTCCTTCGCCTCTTAATTGCCCTCCGGTATTTCCGGAACCACATCATCAATATAATAAATATTGGGACCGGTTCCCACATACGTCAGCAACTGACGGCTTGGATATTTGGCGAGTAATTTAGCCACAACACTTTCGGGATCATTAAGATCACCAGCCTGCCGTGATTTTCCCAGACAAGTTTGGACACAAGCCGGCTTTAAGCCTTGCTCCAAACGTTGCAGACAAAACGTGCATTTATCAGCTTTGCCTGTCTCCGGATTAGCAAAACGAGCATCATAAGGACAAGCAGTAAGACAATATTTACAACCGATACATTTACTAGCTTCAACAATGACTATCCCATCGGGACGTTTTTGGGACGCTCCTGTAGGGCATACGGATACACAGGGAGGGTGATCACAATGCATACAATTTCCGGGTTGAAAAACTTCTTTTACCTTGGGAAATTCACCCTGTACACCGCTGCTTTTGACCCAATTCCGTGTCTTACCGATGGGCACGTCATTTTCTGCGCGGCACGCGACCATACAGGCATCGCAGTCGATACAGCGCGAAGTGATAATGACAAATCCCATGCGAACTGTCATAGTGTTCCCTCCTACGCTTTACTTACCGTTACAAAGGTTTCACTCAAAGCCGAACTGCCCGAGAGAGGATCTGTAATAGTCTTATGAAGAGCAGAATCGCTGGCTCCCAGTTTATAAGCCGATTTAAGCCCTTTGCTCACATGACCGAATCCTCCGACCATAAAGATACAATCCGGCCGGATTCCCTCAGTAACCTTCGCTTTAATTGTCACTTTTCCCACATCACTTTCCAGCACAACGTCATCATCCGTCTTGATTCCTAGCTTGGCAGCTACCGAAGTATGCAGCCAGGCCCGATTTTCCGAGAAAACTTCCAATAACCAACGATTGTTTTGAGTGAACATCTGAGTGTGTTGAGCCGTTTTTCCCGTTAAAAGATAATAATGGTCTTTCGGAGGGCGAGGCGGCTCATCCCAAGCGGGCACCGCCTTTTTGCCCATTTGAGCCATAATACTCGACGATATTTCAATTTTTCCGCTGCTGGTTTGAAACTCAAAGTCTTTGGAATGATCTTTTTTGAAATTTGGTACAACATAATGCCCAGCCTTCTCTAACTCATCTAGAGTAATTGAGAAGGGTTTAAGTTGTTTGGCCAAAAGATCTCGTTCGTCCTTATAAGGAAGAAAATCGCCCAGGCCTAATTTGTCAGCCAGTTCTTTGTAAATCATCAAGCTGCTTTTCGTATCATATAAAGGTTCAATCACCGGCTGTCTGATAAAGATTTTGTTGCCAATAGGGATCAACCCGTCATAACGTTCCAGATAACTGGATTCAGGCAAAATTACATCGGCATAATAGGCAGTATCACTTGCTTGAATGTCAATGACAGCGACAAAATCCAACTTCATAAAAGCATTGATGGTTTTCTGTCGTTCCGGTATCGAAAGAATTGGATTCTGCCGAGAAATTAACCACCCTTTAGCCTCATAAGGTTTGCCGGACAAGATATTATCCCGCATAGTTTGGATTACACCATACGATAAGGGTACCAAGGGATACTGCCAGGGTACACCGTCAAGTCGTATTCCCTGGGCCTGAGGGAAGGGGGGATGAGACAAAACTCCGAGCTTAGCCGTATTAATTTCCTGATCGGGAATAAGTCCTCCCGGCTGAGCCCAATTGCCGATCAAAGCATTCAATACAGCTATTGCCCGCTCGGTCTGAAATGAGTTTTTAAAATTGGATGTACGCCAGTTAGGATGAGCAATAGCGGCAGGAGCAGCTGCAGCAAACTCACGGGCGATCCTCTCTATTGTCACTGCAGGAATCTCGCACTTTTGCTCCGCCCATTTCGGCGTGTAATCCTTGACTTCTTGGACTAAATCGTCAAAACCTTGAGTATAGGTAGTGATAAAGTCCTTCTTGAACAGTTTTTCTTTAATAATGATATTAATTATTGCTAAGAAGAAGGCGGAATCCGTTCCCGGGCGTATTGGCAGCCATTCAGTGGCTTTGGCCGCTGTTTTACTGAAACGCGGATCAAGGACCACAACCTTAGTCCCCCTGGCAATCATCTCGATCATTTCCTGAGTTTCATTATTGGAGATTCCCTCTGCCAGATTTCTACCCGCAAAGATCATATACTTGCAATTCTTATAATCCGTTCCTGGTTGAGGAACACCGTAGGTATATAAAAAACCGGTGGTCATTGCATTGAAACATAGACTTCTCTGAGTACCATAATTGGGGGAACCGTAGGCTTTGAGCAAAATCTCGAAAAAAGGCTGGGACAAATTGTCTGTGGAGTTAAACATCATGGCTTTTGCCCCATACTTATCCTTTATTTTTTTCATCTGATCCGCCGTATACGTCAAAGCTTCATCCCATGAAGCTCTGCGCCACAATCCGCTTCCCCGCGCCCCTGCCCGGATAAGAGGAAATTTAATACGATCAGGGCTGTATAACGTCTCAATTCCCGCATTCCCCCGCGGACAAAGTTTACCGACATTATTCGGATGATCGGGATTGCCTTCTAACTTTTTCACGATACCGTTATCGACCTTGGCAATAACGCCGCAGCGCCAGACACACTGCTCACAGATTGTAGTGACCTTCTGAAGCTCAGAACTCTCATTTGCCGCTGTCTTTAACGCAGAATGCTCCACAGCAAACATATTATCCGGCGCTAAGAACCCCAGGCCAGCCGATACACCCAAAGCGACACCGGCGGCAGCACCTTTAATAAATTGCCGGCGGCTGAACAATTGGTCCCAAGTATAGACTTTGGACATAGTCAGACCTCCTTCCCACATTAACCATAAAGTTTAGTTCAAATTTAGATTCTTAGCTGATTTTACTGGGGAATCAACGGAGTCGCTTTTTGAATTTTCGGAAACCTTTGAGCCAACATAAAATACAAGCGTACAGAGAACAAAGAGCGAGATAAAGAGCCAATGGTTCACATGAAGCAGTTCCTCAAGGGATTGCTGCCCATAGGCCCCAATGGTAGATATTTTTAAAAAGATTGATTGGTAGGTAGCCCCAAAGAGAACACCGCCGGCAAGAAAACCTAAAACTCCAGGAATTAAATAGTCCAAATTTCCCTGACCACAACCTGTGATCAAAGTACCCGGTCATGTCCCAGCTAACGCCATACCAACTCCGAACAGAAGTCCACCCAGGAGATTGCCGACAATATATGTCGAGGACATTTGGTCCAATTGAATAAAACCCAGATCTTTCAAGGCATAAAGACCCACAAGCCCCACTGAAATCCCTGTCATCATAAATTTCATGATGGTGTTATCCTTAAAACGAAATTGGTTGACAATTCGATGATAATGACCTAAGCCGGCTTTTTGCAGCGCGAAAGCGAAGAAAAAGCCAATAATTAAAGGAATAGCATAGGTAGTCATCTTAATAATCCCTCCCATATAAAAGTTTAGTTGTAATAATTCCGGACACAAATAAGCCAACAATAAATAATAAACCTGCCGGTGAAAGCTGCATTGTCCCGGATATGGCTAAGCCGCTCGTGCATCCGCCCGCAATCCCGGCAGCATATTCAATAATCATGCCGCCGATAAAAATCAATACCCAACGTTTTAACTTACTGGGCCCATAATTTTGCATCCACAACTGATCTGGCATCAAGCGAACTTTAAAATCACGGGACCATAAACTTGAGACGAGAGCGCCAAGGATCATGCCAATGAACAGAATAATTTGGAAACTTAGTACGGGAGGCATTTGAAATTTGAAATACATAGAGTTCGCTAAGCTAGAATGGAACGTCTTTAAAAGCATGCTGTCAATGCTTTCGAGACCTCCTGAAGAACCGATCGTCTTATCAACCAGAACATAGGAGGCTATGCCGGTTACTCCCAGGAGGAAACCCGCGGCCCATGGGGACCATGTTTTTTCTTTCATTTTTTCGGTAAAAGACACTTAAGCTTCCCCCTTTCCCGTATTCTTCTCTGTCTCAGCCTCAACTAAGGATATTAATTGTTTAAGTTCTTTTTCATCCATCCTTTGCAAGTGAATCAGGATATTCTCCGGCACTTGAGACAAGAAATGCAAGGTTTGCCGTCCATTTGGATCTTCTAGTATACTTTTAATCAGCAAAACCGTCTCCATATCCCCGGCAAGCAATTGTCTGAATACGTCTTGAACTTCCGGCGGCAAAGTATTAAAGGGAACGTTTCTCTGCCTTCTTTGGAGATAAGCCCAGGGCCATAGACCTTTTTTCCATTTCCAAAGCAAAATCGTCAAAACCAAAAGGATCAGAATATCGGCTGCTATAATAGACCAAGCAAGCCAGGATAGTTTGCCATTATTATTAAAGTCAAGAACATCAAAATTCGGATTAGAACTCGGCGGAACTTGAGTTGCTGCCGGAGAAGGAGCGACGGATCCCGTCTCTGCAGAAGAAGTCGTCCCTGCTGCAGAGGAACTTCCTTTCGAGCTATTGACTGAAGCATTGGACGTTGTTGCTGATCCTCCGTATTTGGCAACTCTTGCCGGAGCATCCGTTGGATGACAAGAGACACACGATTGATCCGGCTGGGCTAGAGGGTTAGCAATAATCCCGGCATGAGCCTTTGTCTTATCAGTTTCCGTTGCCACACCCAAGTGACAAGCCTGACAGAAGTCTCCAAAGGAGTGCTGTGTATGCCAATCTCCCTTTTTGGAAACAGGATCGGCTCCTTGAACCTCGTGACACGTTTTACAGGAAGACGTTGACGCCCCACAGGCAGCTTGGACGTCTTTGGGACTTGACAGTCCTGAAAATCCGAAGATAACTATTCCGACAATCCCCAAGATTAAGGCAATAATAGACATTTTTAACCGCTTCACGTTTACTCCTCACCTCATTTCAAAATATCAAATAATTTTAGGCTGTCTGTATATCCTCTTTTTATCACCTCCAAGGTAAAACTTGATTTAAGTTTGCCAGCACAATTAACTTTTTTAACCATCGAATTGAAATATGTAATACTGCTTTTGAAAAAATCGTCTAGCGATTAAGTGCTAGCCATGGTAATATAATTACAAATTCGTTTTGTCCCACCCCCTAGGGAGGGGGTCGTATGGTTACTTATAGCATACAATGAAAATCTCGCAGGGTCAATATAGAAAAACAATACCCCTATGTCGTTTACTGTAATATTCTGCCTAAAGAGGAGAGGTAACCTATGGAGGATTTAACCTTATTAGAAAAAAAGATTCTAATCCAACGTTTAGAATCTTTGTCCGAAGAACTTGAAGAATTGGAAGTAGAGAGAGACTATGTCTTAAAACAAACTGGGCTTCATCTTACCGGCCATACGGTCAAAAAATATGAAGCCGAATTATCAATCCTAAAAGATTCTCTTGTCCTTATTAAGGAGGAATTAGCTCGACGCGAGTGAACTCGTTCAGCTAAAGCTGAACATCGGGGCCTCAGAAACAATAATGTCCAGTGGACATTATTGCCGAGCCGCCTTTCCCAATTGGAATACTTAGCGGCGAAGGAGGACTCTACCCCACCTGAAGTTAACTAAGGACTAAGAAGTAGGGGGCTTAAAAACTGGTTCAAAAGTCAAAAAAAAACGACATTATAGTCGTTTTTTTTAACCATTATCCTTTATGTTACACTCCTCACCCGCTTGGCAACTCTTGAGAAGAGCACAAGAATTACACATTTCGGCTTTGTCACTTGCAATGAGACAAAATGTGTTTTTGATTTTCCAACATGCTTTTGATTCATTAACCGATATAGGACTGTTCCGATAAGCGCCCCCTTTACAATTGCGATTATACCAACATGAATACATAGAAATTATGTGTCTGGCACCAGCGATATTCAGCCCTTTTTGATCTATTAAATATTTGATGAATTGCAGTCTCTTAATGTCATTGTTTGAATATCTTCGTTGTCTTCCTTTTCTTTCCGGATGTATAAGGTTATTTCGTTCCCAAACTCTTAGAGTCTCCGGATGTTCTTCAATTAACTCCGCAACCGTGCCAATCGTATACAATCCTTGATCCTCATCAAGCATTTTTGTCACTTCCAAATTGTATAAAAACTTCCCTACGTAATCTTACTTTCCCGATCTTAGGTATCCAGTTTTTCATATTGAATATAGTAAATTCCTCGTTTAAGAAGATAGTCTTGAATTGTTTTTCCCAGAGTATTGATGACAAGGTCCAAACTAGAATGTTTCACCTCATCGGACCATTCTAAAGCATCCATAAGATCTTTTTTGCTTATCCTTAAGGCCTCTGCCAAATGTTTTTCGTGGGCCAAAATGGTGGCCATACTACAACAGGCTAAAGTCTCTACATCTCCCTCGGCCCAAAAACTGATACTTTTTATTATACCAAATTCAACTTTAATATAAATAGTACAAACATCCCCGCTTTGCGGATCTTTTACTGTTCCTTCGCCATCCGAATTCGGCATTTTTCCTTGGTTAATAGGATTCATTATTAGTTCAGTAATCTTCTGTGAATACATCGTCTCACCACCACTTTATGAATATGATCACATTATATAGTGTTATTGAGTCTTTTTCAATAATTTTATTGAAATTTAATATTCATTTAGTTATCATATTCTTCAAAGAAACCTTTAAATAAACTTAGTAAGTGAGTGTGAAACGAATGATTGAATTAATGATCCCTGGCAAGGGTGTCGCCGCCTTAGAGGTGTTGGTCTTGGATTATAACGGAACTTTGGCCTTAGATGGCAACATGTTAGAATCAGTCAGAGAACATCTGCGACGTCTAGCTCACTTAATGGACATTCATATTCTAACGTCTGATACCTTCGGAACCGTCAAACGTCAGTGCCAAGGTTTACCCGTCCAAGTAAACGTCTTAACAAGTTCGAACCATACCAAAGAAAAGGCAAACTACGTATTAAATTTCAACCCTGATCATGTTGTTGCCGTCGGAAACGGTGCAAATGATCAGTTAATGCTGGAAAAAGCCTATTTGGGGATTGGCGTAATTGGCTTTGAAGGGGCTTGTACGTCTGCCTTATTGTCCTCCGACATTATTGTCAAGGATATTGAAGACGCCTTTGGTTTGCTCCTAAAACCTCAGCGCCTGAAAGCCACTCTCAGGCAGTGAACTCGTTCAGCTAAAGCTGAACCATATTCACCTCTGGTAAAAGCGGCAGGTTAACTGCATTGCTAGAAGGAAAACAAAGGCCAAGGCTTGTCCTGGGTAAGCCTTGGCCTTTGTCTTTATATTAGGCTAACTTTTCACCACTATGTTTTTTGATTTCTTCAGCTAAGCGTTTCGCTATTTGGTCAAAAACAGGTGATTGATAATCTTCAACCTTACCGGCATCCGATAATTGTGCTAAAGTAGGATCAAGAGGAAGCTCGCCTAAAAATGGAATATTCGTTCGTCCTGCTTCATCCTTGCCTTGAGGCTTCCCAAATACCTCCATTCGATGATTACAATCTGAACATTGTACATAGGCCATATTTTCGATTAAGCCGTAAATGGGAGGTTTATAGTTTCGTACCATTTTAATGGCTTTGCGAACAACCATATTTGCTAATGATTGAGGACTTGTTACCATAACAACCCCATCGACAGGCAATGATTGGAAGACTGTAATAGGAACATCTCCTGTACCCGGAGGCAAATCAATCAAAAGGTAATCCAAGTCGCCCCAAACCACTTCAGTATAAAACTGATTAACAATTTGAGTGATGAGTGGTCCTCTTAAAATAACAGGATCATCTTCTGTTTCTATCATAAGATTCAGCGACATGAGTTTAATCCCGTCACGACTCTGAGGAGCAAGGATTCCTGTTTTACTTACACCCGCTCTTCCTGTAACCCCAAAAATTCTGGGGACACTTGGTCCTGTAATATCAGCATCTAAGATTCCGACTTTGTAGCCTTGACGCATTAGGCTCACAGCTAACATGCTCGTAACAGAGGATTTACCAACACCGCCTTTGCCGCTCATAACAGCAATAATCTTGTCAATATGGCTGGCTTTTTGAGCATCTGTCAATTTTGGTTCATTGGAACAACTATCTCCTGTACAAGTTCCTGCTGCAGAACAGCTATTACACGCTTCACTCACGGTACAGCCTCCCTTTCCTATCATAAATTACCCTCTAAATGGGTAATCCGAATTCATCTTACTCCCCTGATTCTTGCTTTGTCAAGTTTGTCCAATATTGGCAGAACCTTAACTTAGTGACAGGTATGATTGTGTTCATGTCCGTGGTCATGTTGGCATACGGATCCGTTGCTTACAATTTTACCCTCCGCATAGGCTTGGGCAACATCTACAACTCTCCCTGAAGCTCCCGAGACGACTTCTAATCCTACAGCATTAAGGCCGTTGATCATTCCCCCGCCGATTCCGCCACAAACGAGAACGTCTACACCTTTGTTCTTAAACATATTGGCAAGTCCCTCATGCTGGTGCTGAAGACCTGTGGCACTGAGTTTTTCAACCAAGCGAGCGCTTTGCCCCTCAATTTCAAAGACTGTAAACCCTGCGGCCCGCCCAAAATGGGGATCTAAAACCTCACCATCAGTCGGAATAGCTATCTTTTTTGCCATAAAAAAAACCCCCTTTAATTATTACTTGTTTAAGTTTCTTCACGACAAGCACTGTCATCTTTCTTTCTTAAGTGACTGTCGCAAGGACGTTTGATCCCGTTGTCTAAACGCATTTTCTCTAAGTTGCCACACTTCGGGCAGACTATTTCATAGCCATGCTTGCCACCGGCAGAACATGGTTTTTCCTCCCAGATATGTCGGCAATGAAGACATTCGAAAACCCTATTTTTTACAGTATAATTACCCCCTTGAATAATGATAGGCCTGCCTTCTAACAAGGCAGTGGCAATTTTCTCTCTAGCTGCTCCAAGAATTCGCTGAAACGTAGCTCTGGAAACTCCCATAGATGCTGCACATTCAATTTGATCCAGACCTAATTTGTCTTTGAGACGAACGGCTTCAAGTTCCTCAAGCTGGATTGATACCTCTGGCCAACGTGAATATCCTTGAGGAATAAACGTTTGGCAAACTATTGTTTCATCAATTCGGCCGCAGCAACGCCGTCTTGACATTGTATCAGCTCCTTTTGGGCATATGCTCAATTACAGTATAGCCACAATCATTGGAATAATCAAGTATTAGTGTTTAGCCTGAAAAAATAAGCCACCGAAAGTCTTAAGCTTCCGGTGGCTGCAAAATTTGCTGGCGCAAATCACTGATTCAATTTCATTAGAGTTTCAATGGCTTTACTTAAAACCTCTTGACGATTTTCTCCTTTATCGAGAGCTTCGACTAGGCAGGAATTAGCATAATGCTGAGCAACAATCACTGATACTTTCTGGACAGCCGAACGGATAGCAACGAGCTGCAATAGTATATCCTCACAGGGTTTATCTTCTTCAATCATCCGCTCAACCCCTGAAATATGACCCCGCACCGTTTTAAGTCGAGTAATAATTTTTTTGGTATCCGTTTGGTCCACATCTTTCACGGTAGTTTCTCCTCATTTCCTTCTCGTCATGAAATCTCCTAACAACAGCAGAAAATTATGTACGGTAAAGTTTAATATATTTTTGATAACTTTTCAAGACACGGCCTACATAATCCCTGGTTTCCTTAAAGGGAATTTCTTCTTGCCGGACATTATTGGGATCGATCTGCCCGGATTCTATCCATTCCTGAACATGTCCTCTGCCACCGTTATAAGCGGCGATCACAAGAACAAGATTATTGGCAAAGACCTTCTCCAAGCTGGCTAGATACCAAGTTCCATACTGAATATTTTTTTCCGGCTTAATAAGATCTTCATTGGAGTAACTTTTATCTCCTAAGCTTTCGGCGATTGATTGGGCAGTGCTGGGCATTAGCTGCATTAAGCCTACAGCGCCTTTATGAGATTGGGATTGGGGAAGAAACTTGCTTTCCTCCCTAATAATAGCAACTACGAGCAAAGGATCAACACCATATTCAGCTGCGTATTTTTCCACAATTTTTTGATTCGGGTAGGGATAAAGAATTTTTTCAAATGACGGTATGTTCAATAGGCCATAGCCTATAAGGATTACGACTATTAAGACCAGAAGAAGCCTTTTGCTTGCTCTGATCCTTTCTTTCTTTTTAAACATCGCATCTCCTCATCTCGATTAGGACTGTTATATGAATATATCCTAGTTTCCTCTTAAATATGTTTCTTTTGTTTCTTTCCAAGCTTCTCTGAGTTGTTCTATTGTTGCCTGGATAGTTCCAGAATTATCAATGACAACGTGGGCTCGCCGGCGTTTTTCATCTAACGATCCCTGGGCAGAAATCCGGGCTTCTGCCTCACCAAGGCTCAAATTGTCTCGCTTAAGCACACGTTGAAGCTGTATATCCCGAGGTACCCAGACAACCCAAATTTGATCAACATGTTGATCAAATTCTGTTTCAAAAAGCAAAGGAACATCCCACATGCAGACCTTTGCCCCTAAATTTTCCAATTTTTCTCGTTCACTCTTCATATCTGCAAGTACTCGGGGGTGAACAAGTTCTTCAAGACTATTTCGAGCTTGTTGATCAGCAAATACCAATTTCCCCAGTTTCCTGCGTTCAATTTTCCCTTGTTTCCCCGTGATTTCAGGGCCAAACGTTTCAACCAGCTGTGAAATTAAGTTAACATCCGATTCCAACAAACGGTGTACGGTTTTATCCGCGTCAATGATCGAAACACCTTGGGTTTCAAACCAATGAGAAACTGTTGACTTTCCGCTGCCAATACCACCGGTCAAGCCGATTGTTAACAAAATAGCTCACCTCAAATCAATTTACCCAATCCGACTAGAATTAAAACAGTCCCCGGCAAAAATTCCGCTTTACTGATCCAATTCTCGGGGACTTTACCGGCCATTTGCTGGCCTAAACATAACATAAAAATCTGGGTCAAAGCAACCACGCCAATGATAGACGCTGTCATTCCTGCCATTGCGGCTCCAATACCACTGGCAAAAGCATCCATAGCCAAGGCACTTCCCAGCAAAAAACTCTCTTTGAGACTGATCCCGCCTGACCCATCTACATCGGCGATTTGCGGTGTCTTAAGTACTTGGATCACGAATCCTAGAAATTCTAATTGGAAGCGAAACTCTGGTTCTGCGGCAGGCTTTTCCTCAATAACAGCTATCGCTGGAACTGCCTCAGGCAATTGCTCATGATTACGATTGATTATTGCTCTGCCCAGTTGAAAAACTCCCAGAGTCAATAAAATCAGAGCCCCCAACAACCTTGCCGGAAAAAAGGTGAGCCAAAGTTTAACGATACTTCCAAAAAACATCGATATACCCATAGCAAAGACAGTACACATGGCTATAACGATTAATGAAGCAAACGGTATGCGAATACGGCGCAGCCCGTATGCCAAACCAACCCCAAAGCCATCTAAGCTTAATGCTACAGCCATAAGTAAAGCTACTCCCATATATGTATCCCTCCACCTTGCGACTTCAGGATAATATATGGGCAGAAGGGTTAATTGGTGAAATCAATCGCTCCCTGCGATCCATTCCTCCAGTACACTATCCCGGTGTTTTTTCACCCTTTCATATTCCTCATGAAGGCTCATTGCTAATTCATAATTGTTGCCGGCGGAAGCAAGTTCACCTTCCAGCCTCCCAAGCGTTTCTTCTAACTCTTCAATCTCTTTTTCTAATTGTTTAAGACGCTTTTTTTCACGCGCAAGATTACGGTTTTCTTGCTGCTCTTGAGAGCCGGACTTAAGACTTTTTTCCTTTGGAGCAACGAAGGAGTCTTCTTCTTGTTTTGATTCCCGATAGTTTGTATAATCGCCCTCGAATATTCTCAAACCCTGAGGGGTTAATTCCGCAATCTTTTGGACCACCTTATCTAAAAAGTAACGGTCATGGGAAACGACAAGGACTGTTCCTTCATATTCCTGCAAAGCTTCTTCCAACAAACCTCGAGTATCCATATCCAAGTGATTTGTTGGCTCGTCAAGCAACAACAAATTTCCTTGTTCCAGGAATAATTTACACAAGGCCAAGCGGCTTTTTTCACCCCCGCTTAGTACAGCTGTAAACTTAAAAACATCGTCGTTTCTAAAACCATATCGAGCCAGAAGATTTCTAATTTCCGGGTCCTTTAAATTTGAGACAGTACGGATTTCGTCCATTACAGTCCCGGCGTTGCCTAGGTTCTCGTGTTCTTGAGAATAGTAAGCCACTTTAACATTAGCCCCTAAGCGAATAGTTCCTTGATAGGGAATTTGGCGGAGAATTCCTTTCAAAAGCGAAGTTTTTCCCACTCCATTTTTACCCAATAAAGCAACTTTGTCCCCGCGCCGGAGATCCAATAAAACGTGCTGAAACAACGTTCGATTCTCAAAACTAATCATAACATCTTCCAAAAGCAATACCCGATCCCCGCTGCGGTCTGCATTTCCCAGGGAAATTGAAAGTTTATGGTCTGAGCGCTCTACAGAGATAGGCTTTAGTTTATTCAGCTGACTTTCCCGTCCGCGGGCTTGCTTGGAATTAACTCCCGCTTTATTTCTGCGGACATATTCTTCAAGTTTAGCAATCTTTTTTTCCAACCGTTCTGCTTCGCGACTGATCGTTTTGCTTTCTATGGCACGCTGCAGTTCAAATTCGGAATAATTCCCGCTGTAACCCTTTAATTTACCATTTTCCAGGCATAAAACCTTAGAGACAGTACGATCCAAAAAATACCGATCATGGGAAACGATAAGAAGGGCCCCTGGATAATCTCGCAAGTACCCTTCCAGCCATTCTAAAGCCGCAACATCCAGATGATTTGTAGGTTCATCTAAAATCAAAAGTTCCGGAGAGCGAAGTAAGAGTTTAGACAAAGCTAATCTCGTTTTCTGTCCTCCGCTTAAGGACTGAACAAGGGTATTAGCTTCACCTTCGAGACCCAGCCCAGCCAAAATCCTCCGAATTAAGGCTTCTAAAGCATATCCGCCCTGACGTTCAAAACGTTCTGTCAGCATGGCGTATTGTTCCATGATTTTATCACTAGGGGTATGCGCCATTTTTTGTTCTAAATCCCGAAGTTGTTGCTGCATGGCGAGCAAATCAGCTCTTTCTTGGAGCATACACTGAAATACGTTCCCTTCCTCCTCGATAATGGGCATTTGAGGAAGGTAGCCATAGGTGCCGAAAATTTGGCTCTCACCGCTTTCAAGACGAACTTCCCCCAAACACGCGCGAATCAATGTCGTTTTTCCTGCGCCATTGGGACCTACTAAAGCCGCCTTTTCTCCATTTTCCAGCGCAAAACTCACCTGTCTAAACAACGGATCTCCAGAAACATCAACACCGCAATCCCGGCAAAACAAAATACTCATTTCTTAAATTGGCCCCTTTATCCAATCACTGCAGCCTTGCATGATTCAAACTTTTGTAAGTCCTCTTTCCTTGTAGGACTGTGCTTTCAAAAAGAGTAACCTCTTTAACTTGAAATTCACCTAATTTTTTGGTCATCAGGCTGCTTAAGTCAATTCGATTAAGATTTGGGCGAGATGCTAAGGTGATATGCGGTTTAAATTTTTTGCTTTCCAACGTAAAGCTTTTGTTGACGAGTAAAGCATGTATCCCCTCCCGCAATTGGTTCAACTCCATCAAGTTTCCGCCCACACCGGTCCAAAGAGTGTGTGGTCGTTTATATGAGGGAAAGACGCCCAAACCTCCAATATCTATTTTAAATGACTTACAGTTCTCAGCAGCTAAAGACATACTTTCGAAAATGACCGGTACTGCTTTAGGATCAAGTTCCCCTAAGAATTCCAAGGTTATGTGAAAATTATCTGTCGATTTCCAGGAACCATTGACTCCCAGTCCTCTAAGTTCTGATTGGAACGAGAGCAGGAAATGTTTTAGTTCAGCCGGAATATCAATACCAATAAATAGTCTCATTCTTAGTTCTCCTAATTATTATGCCCGGTCAGTAAAAAACCTGCGCAACTTTATAGTTCAGCATCTATTTCAAGGGAACTTGCAGCTTCACCTTCACTCAGAGTAAACACTTCTAGATTGGGCAAATCATCGATTGAATGCAAACCAAAATGTAGGAGGAACTGTTCGGTAGTTCCATAAAGGATAGGACGTCCTGGACCATCTTTACGTCCAACTTCTTTGACTAGGCCTTTCTCAACTAAAGTACTTAAGGCTCGATCGGACTGAACCCCTCGAATGAAATCAACCTCCCCGCGAGTCACGGGCTGTTTGTAGGCAATAATCGAGAGAACTTCCAAGGCCGCATTCGATAAGGCTTGAGCCGGCTGTTTATATAGGGCTTCTATATAGCGGGCAACTTCCGGTTTCGTTGCCAATTTAAATCCACCCTCAATTTCTAAAAGCATTAAGCCGCACGCCTCAGCAGAATAACGGTTTCGCAGTTCATTCAGCAGTTCCTCAATCTTTGAATGATCTAACTCAAGAATTTCCTCCAGCAGATCAACGGTCAGCGGATTTTTAGCAACAAATAATAAGGCCTCTAAGGCAGCCGTTTCCGGTTCCCGAAACAGCATTTTATCTACTCCTCTTCTATGAATTCCCATGCCTTTTCTGTCGGGAATAACATAATATCACTAAGGACCGCGGATTGTTCAGCACGAACTTTACCCGCTTTCAACAGTTCCAGTAATGCAAGAAAAGAAACGACAATTTCCATGCGCGATCTGCTGCGCAATAAGTGGGTAAAACGAAGGCCTTTGGGGTGGAGAAGCACTCGCCGCATCACGTCAGCAAGCATAACCTCGATAGCAATTTCATCTGGCTCAACTTCCCGAATTTCTTCCCCTTTTTCAGCTCGCTCTATGACTTTACAAAAGGCCCGCCAAAGATCCTCGAAGAAAATTCCCTTGAGTGGATCCTCCGGCTGGACGTCTCCTAATAATTCCTCCACATCAATTTCTCGATCAAAGGAACGTCCTGAAGCAATTTCGATTTTTTCCAACATTTGGGCTGCCTGCTTATACGTTCTGTATGCCACAAGTCGTTCAGCTAATTCTTGGCGCAGATCTTCATCTTCAGCTTGATCTTGCCCATTCTTTACAGGCTTTGGCAAAAGTTCCCTTGACTTCATAAAGAGTAACTGAGCTGCCAGAACAAGGAACTCAGTTGTTACTTCCATATCTAAAGACTCCATTTCTCGGACTGCCTCGACAAACTGATCAGCAATGCGAGCAATAGGTATATCATAAATATCTACCTTTTCCTGCTGAATTAAGGTCAAGAGCAGATCCAAGGGACCGTGATAAACGGGCAATTCTATTTGAGGACTGTTCTTACCACTTTCCATTTACAGCCCCATGGCACTACGAACTTCTTTCATCGTCACTGCGGCCGCTTCATGAGCACGTAATGCGCCTTCTTCCAGGACCTTTTCCACCCGGCCCGGTTCCTCCCAATAGACACGACGCTCTCTAAAGGGGCTTAGTAACTTCTCCAAGTTCTCAGCTAAAAGACGTTTGCAGGCTACACACCCGATCTTTCCCGCCCGGCAATTTTCTGCGACTTCTGCTGCTTCCGGCGTGTAAATCTGATGAAATTTATCGACGACACATACGTCCGGATGACCAGGGTCATCTTTACGAAGGCGTGCCGGGTCCGTAATCATTTGCTGAACCCGCGTCTTAATCTCTTCAGAAGAGGCTGTGAGGGAAATAGCATTATGGTAGCTTTTACTCATCTTGCGGCCATCTACACCTGGCAATAAGGGAACTTTGCCCACAAGAGCTTTCGGTTCAGGAAATACTGAACCATAAAGATAATTAAACCGACGAGCAATTTCCCGGCAAAGTTCAACATGAGGGAGCTGATCTTCCCCAACGGGCACAACACTTGCTTTGTAAACTAAGATATCTGCTGCCATTAGAAGAGGGTAGCCTAAGAATCCATAGGTCCCTAAATCTTTTCCTTGAATACTTAATTGTTGAATTTGATCTTTGTAGGTAGGGACACGCTCCAGCCATGATAGAGGGGTGAACATCGATAAAAGCAAATGAAGCTCTGAGTGTTCTTTAACCTCAGACTGAATAAAAACGGCACTTTTCTCAGGATCAATACCAACACTGAGCCAATCCAGAGCAATGTCGCGGCGAAGGCGAGTGAAGTCTAATTTATCTTCATACCCCGAAGTTAAAGCATGAAGATCAACAACAGAAAAATAGCAATCATAATCTTTCTGCAGGGAAACCCAGTTTTGGATTACACTTAAGTGACCAATATGCAACGCCCCTGTTGGGCGCATTCCACTCAATATTCTTCCTTTCATACCATTACACTCCTTTAGTAATCTCCGTAACCTTGCGAATACATTAAATCAACCATAAATGGCCAAAAATAGGGGTTAAGATCATGGTAATAATCGATTGGTATATTAAAACAATTCCATTCATTGCCGGGTATAAAACAATATTCAAAACATCCGTAAATAAGAGTATTACCAAAATAATCAGGCCATATTGTTCAAGTAAATAGAGATGTCGGGCCAGCCGTTCCGGTAAGATACCGGTAAGAATTGAAAATCCATCAAGCGGAGGTATTGGCAAGAGATTGAAGATCCCTAGACCCAAGTTCATAAAGACAATGGATTTTAACACCATTTGAATGACATAGCTCCATTCTGTGCCATGAAGCCAGTGCATGCTGATATACCAAGTCAACAAGGCAAGAAAGGCAATAATCATATTCGCAGCCGGCCCCGCTAAGGCAACTAACATTCTTCCCCTGCGTTTATTGCCTTTAAAATAATGGGGGTTGATCATAACCGGCTTCGCCCAGCCAAATTGGTATAAAAGAGCCATCAAGGTTCCGAAAAGATCAAGATGTACCAGCGGATTCATAGTTAACCGCCCTTGGCTCTGAGGTGTGGGATCTCCAAGACGGTCTGCTGCCCAGGCATGAGCATACTCATGAAAAGCAAACCCAATCATTAAGGCCGGAATATTGGCTATGATTGTTGTTATATCAAATCCAAACAAAGAATTACCTCCTCTAGCGTAGGGATTCAATCCACCGTTGAACGATTTCCTGTTCTTCTTCAGGCGAATGAATTTGACCTTCCAGCCAAGCTGTTCGCACCCGCTCTAAAATCCCTCCAATTTCCGGTCCTTCTTTGAACCCCATCTGTAAGAGAGCCTTCCCGTCAAGGGTCATGCGAATCCGATGTTCCGCTTCCTGATAGTCCTTAATCAATCGATGAAAACGCTCATCACGCTCTAAAACAGTGACAACCCCGTTAGGAGCTTTGCTCAATACTTGATCTAATTCCCTCAACGTCAGTGTCTCCTGCAGCGTTCTTTGCAAATGAACAAGCATCAGGGTTTCTTCACGCAGCGTTTTGCTCAAGCTCAAGCGGCTGATTATTTTCTCAATATCCTCAAGCCTCATTTTAGAAATGCCGCTTAACCATCTTATGTTTATGGGCCAGTTAAGACTCTCCTGCCCATCATCGTTATTAAAGTTCCAACTATAATCTTCTCCAAACCATGCTTGAAACAAACCGCTTCGTATGAGAGTCTGACACATTGACAGATAGTTATCTTCGCGAAAGATAATAAACAGTTCTTCCGTAAAGCGCTCCACGCTGAGCTTCAAAAGAACTCCCGTCTCGATGGCCGTAAATAATGCTTCCAATGTTTCTTTGGCTAATTTAAAGTTATAACGTCGGCCAAAACGAATGGCTCGCAGCATTCGGGTAGGATCCTCTATAAAACTCAAATTGTGTAGAAAACGGACTTTTCCTTGTTGTAAATCCCGCTTGCCGCCATAATAATCAACGAGTTCTCCAAAACGTTCAGAATTCAAACAGATCGCCATGGAATTGATTGTAAAGTCGCGTCGAAACAAATCATCACGCAAGCAGGACTCTTCCACTTGAGGAAGGGCACCAGGAAAAGAATAGTACTCTACTCGCGTACTTGCCACATCTAAATGGCCCCCGTCAGGAAAGGAAATTTGAGCTGTACCAAATTGCACGTGCTGAGTTAGTTTTCCTTCCGGCAAACGTTTTACTAAAGCTTGAGCAAATTGACCTCCGTTACCCTCAACGACAAAGTCTAAATCCTGGGTAGGAACTGATAACAGTAAATCTCTGACAAACCCTCCTACAAGATAAACAGAACATTCTTCCTCTTGAGCTGTATCCCGCACAGCTTCAAGGATTTCTTGCACATTAACGGGCAATCGTCCTATCAAATCTAAGATGTCCTGGCGCATGGCAATACTGCGTTCGCGTACAAGTTGGGTTTCGAAAGGAACTGCCCCGCCATGCACTAAACGCAATACATCGGATCTGGAAACAATTCCAACTAATTCGCCGTCTTCAACAACCGGCAGCCGTCCAATATCGTGCTGCACCATCACTCTTTGAACCTCATCTAAAGTTGCATTTGAATCCACAGTCACAACATTTCTCGTCATAAATCCTTTAACAGGCGCATGTTGAAGTCCATGTCTAACCGCTTTTTCCACGTCACGCCGCGAAATGATTCCTACCAAGGTCTTATCCTCAGTCACAGGAACCCCTGTATGACCATAACGCAGAAGAATTTTTTCAACCTCACCTAAACGAGTCTCCTGAGAAACCGTTTTAACCGGATAACTCATCATATCCCGCACTAAATGAGGACGAGTTGCACGGCTTTTTATGGCAAGGCGCAGTTTTTTTAGAATTGACTCAAGGTCACCGTCTTTAATAGTTGCCGAAGCAGCTCTATCATGTCCTGCTCCCCCAAATGGCTCTACCAAACGGTTGACCGGCAGTCCCCTGCCTCTGGAACGGCCAACAATATAGACCCTGTCATCCATTCTGACCAACAGAAACCAAGTATCTGCACCTTCAAGTTCTCCCACCCTATGAGCCAACAAGGCAAGTCCACCAACATATTCTTCCGTTTCTGCATAGGCCAGATAAACAGGCAAGCCATCAAAAAATTCCGTCTGGCCGTGATCAAGCAATTGCTGAAGAAGCTCTTTTTGTTCTTCAGTAAGAGGTTTACGCAGATATTCAGCGATAACCCCAAGATTAGCACCTTGTTCAAGCAAATAAGCTACAGCGCGAACATCGCGTACCGTCGTACTATCAAATAATAAGCTTCCAGTATCATCGTAAATCCCAATAGCAATTAATGTTGCTTCAAAGGCACTTAACGGTAAGCCAAATCCTGCCAGTTTTTCAACCAGCAATGTTGCACATGATCCGACATGATCAATAAACATCCCAGTCTTTATGGGGCCATTGTAGGGATGATGATCATAAATTTCCACTTCTATACCGGGAGTTTTAGATATTTTCTCACCGAGCATACCGGCTCTTTTTAATTCATGGGTATCCACCAGAACAACCTTAGAAACGTCGTTAATGTCGACCTCCTGTGATTTAAGAAACCTCAGCTGATCCTTGGATAACGCTAAAAAGTCCTGAACATAAACGTTTGGCTTTCCGTCCAGAACCAAAACACTGCTTGGATATAGCTTTTGAGCGGCTACCATTGATGCTAAAGCATCAAAATCGATTTGACGATGAGCCAAAATGATATCCATATCGACACCCTAAATCCTTTATTTTTGAGTTTCATTATTAAATTATATCATCTATGGACTACTAACAGCAACTTGTTGCTTAATTCAAAGGCTTAAGCCGCAATGGCAATAATAGATAAAAAAACTCCGCAGTCGTAAGGAATGCGGAGTTTTTTAATACATGAAATTATAATTTCCTTAAATGCTGTTATTAATTTCTTCAGTAGCTTTCTCAATTTCTTCAGCAGAAAGTCCGTCTTTGCCCAAATGGAATTTTATCGCATCAGCCCAAAAGGCACATTTAGCACTGACTTTTTTATAAACTTTCGCATTTGATTTATTTGTTTTAGTCCTTGCATCAGCATTGGACTGAACTATAGAACAAATATAAAGTGCTTTAAGACGATTATCCTTGTCCAGGTCGTTAAAGGTTTGATTTAGTTCGGCGATCAAATTTCGATAATACTCCGTAAATTCTTCAAAAGATATTTCTGTATCCATGTGTAAGTATTCTTTCAACTTATCAAATAGCTTCTCCAATGTTCACCCTCCAAATTATTCGCCTTCTAATAACTTAAATAGTATATCTCCATTTGGCGAAAATCACAAGATTTTCCTTAGTCGGCTCTTTTCAATAATTAATCAACATCCCTCCTTATTTAAAAAATACGGAGGATGTCTTTCCTTCTATAAATAAGCGTCGAATAACAGCCTGGGCTCTCTGGGGATCAACTTTCCAATAGCTAATTCCATCTTCTGTTAGAAAGTTTCCCGGTAAAGTCTGTGAAGATATTTTTGGGTTTCCGGTACGAAGTATAACATTGGATAAAGCCCATATTTTGCTGATAGAGAGATTGGTTTCCACTGATTTCATAAGTTGAGGGATTAACTGAGGTAACTTGGGAATCGTCTGAACTTGAAAGAATTCCTTCCCTAATGCTTTCAAGACAGTCTGTTGTCGCGAGGTCCTTGAAATATCGGCTAAAGCATCCTGACGAAACCTGGCATATTGTAAAGCCTGGTTCCCATTTAAGCGCTGAATTCCCTTCTTGAGATTAATAAGTCCATCTGTTTTGTCCCCAGTTACATAATACATATCCTTTTCAACATTGACTGTGATGCCTCCCAAAGTATTTATAATATCCTTAAATCCCGTGAAATTCGTCAGTACATAACCATCAATTCTTTGGCCAATTAACTTCTCAATGATATTTGACGTTGTCTTAAGTCCCTTGCCGATTCGAGCCGCTGCGTTAATCTTATTCATACCGTAACCTGGGATAACGACTTGGGTATCGCGAGGTATCGAAACGAGAGCAACTTTCCCGTTCTGTATATCGACGCTGGCTACAATGAGAGTATCCGTATTACTTAACGATTTTTCATTAGGACGACGATCCACTCCCACTAAAAGAATCGTCATCCGGTTACCGGTTAGAGAGGATGATACCTGAGGTGAAGAGTTTAAGTCAGGGTTAAAATTAGGACTTAAATCTGATGTAGACTTCGAATCTGGCTGATCTTGAGCGTCTTGTGGGATAAAATCTTGATTGTTTCTTTCTAACAAGGAATTGTTTTCTTTGGGTTCTGCTGCCTGCAGAGGCCGTTGTTCATTAGAAATATGACTAAAAATTAACGGGCCTAAAACAAAACTTGCTCCGAGAACTATTCCAAACAAAAAAAGCAGGCAATATCCTTTGCAGACTCGGAATAATAATCCGAATGTATTTCTCTGCACCCGAGTCCACCTCACAAAAACATTATATATTCTACTTCCTAGGATCAAACAAACTCCTTGGAAATATTCTTTAAGTAAAATGTAATATTTAGCAATTTATAGAATTTAACCCAGTACCCTTGGTACATTAACTAAACAAATACATATAATGCCATTGAGAGGTGTATAGTTATGGTAATTCTAAAACGACTATTTTTCAGATCCCTTTCTTCTGCTTCAGCTTCAGACGAGAGTGCTTCACCGGAGATGCCCGCAAATACAACATTAGAAGAAGAACCACAAGCCAATGATTATCAGCCAAAAGCATCAGGAAGTGTTATGAGTAAATTGTTACACGTTCAGTCAGCACCTCCGGAGTTCCTCTACGAAAATGAAGCTTGGTCTCCAGAACATGAATCGGTTCGACTTTTCCATAAAGGCAGCCATCATTTTGAAGACCAAAATCTTACCCCTTCGCAATCCCAAGAGTGAATAAAAGAGGGGTGTGACACTTCATGTCACACCCCAGCATACCTGATTAAAAACAATCACAACGGGTGAATTTATCGGAAAGGGGGAACAGAATTGAACCCTGGCAACGCCCGTATCTATGGACCTGTAACAAGGGCCCCCTTACTCTTTCATCAAAACAATCTCATCTTAAATCGTAACCACTATTTGGGTCAACAAAATTATTCACCTTATTCCATCAACACCCAACCCGCTTTCCCCCTTCCAACATCTTCACCCTCTTACTATCAATCTTATCCTTACAGGCCTCCTATATTAGGAAGCATACCGCCATTACCTTTAGGCTATCCCCCTGTTCTAATTCCTGACAACATTTACTCAAGGGGCGTTTCTCCCAACGGTCTGACCCTAATTTTAATTGCCATTCTTATTTTAGTTGCCCTTGATTTAACTCTAGTCCGACCTCAAAAGAGATATTAATAAATAAGGACCCGGATACGAATTAACGTACACGGATCCTTTCTTCAATCCTAGCGGCTGGCTATAGGCAAGTGGGTTAAACGTTCAGGGAGAACATCATTTCTCAACAAATCACTATATGTTTCACGTTTTACAATCACATCACCCTTGCCGCCTTCAACTAAAACAACAGCAGGGCGGACAAGGCGATTGTAATTGGAAGACATCGAGTAATTATAAGCTCCGGTACAAGATACCGCTAATAGGTCACCTGATTCAACTTTGGGCAGATTAATATCCCAAATTAACATATCGCCGGATTCACAACACTTCCCTGTGATTGAAACCTCCTCAGCAGTCTCTTCACCGGCACGATTAGCCAAGACAGCTTCATAGCGTGCCTGATAGAGAGCGGGACGCGGGTTATCAGCCATGCCCCCGTCAACAGCAACATATTTACGTATTCCGGGAATTTCTTTAATTGACCCAACCGTATAGAGGGTAGTACCCGCCGTTCCGACAATAGAACGTCCGGGTTCAATGATAATTTTAGGAGTTGGAAATTGATAATTTTGACAGGCATTTTCAAGAGCATTTTGCACGGTTTTGGCATAGTCCTCAATCCGGGCAGGTTCATCACCTGAAGCGTAGTAAATTCCAAATCCTCCGCCTAAGTTTAACTCCTCTAACAGGTATCCCGTCCGTTTGTGAATATCTGCCATATACTGAATCATTATGTGAACTTCGTGACTAAAGGACTCCAATTCAAATATTTGCGACCCAATATGAGCATGGATTCCTTTGACAACAAGGTTCGAAGAGGATAATGCCAAATCCAAAGCTCGATCAGCGGTTCCGTTCACAAGGGTGAAGCCAAACTTGGAGTCGATTTGTCCTGTCTGAATGTATTCATGGGTATGGGCTTCAATGCCAGGGGTCACGCGCAGAAGTATGCTGACCGATTCATGCATTTCTTCAGCCAATCCGTTGAGAAGACTCATTTCATAAAAATTATCGACAACAATACGTCCAACGCCGGCCTTAATAGCCATTGCCAATTCCTCTGCCGATTTGTTATTACCATGAAAGTAGATACGCTCGGCAGGGAATTTCGCCTGCAGAGCAGTATGCAGTTCTCCGCCTGAGACAACGTCCAGGCCTAATCCCTCTTGGTTGACGATTCGACACATAGCCAGAGTGGAAAACGCTTTAGAAGCATATATCACCTCGGCATTTTTCATCCCTTGGATAAAGGATAAATAATATTGTCTGCATATTTCCCTAATATGGGCCTCATCCATAATATAAAGAGGTGTGCCAAATTCCTGTGCCAATGAAACGGTGTCACACCCACCAATTTCCAAATGTCCCTGTTCATTAACTCGTTGTGTACCGTGCAGCCTCATATTCTCTTCCTCCTATTACTTTTCCTTCTCTAGTAAATAAAATACAAACGGCAACAGAAGGAGGTCCTCTGTTGCCGTACGACTGCACGTAAACATTGACCCTCTTCTCCTGTTGGGAGTAGTTCTCCATACGATAGTTTTAATAAAACTATCGTATGACAGTCCCACAGTTGTTGACTATAGGACCAGCAACAAAAATTACGCTGCTTTTTGTGCTTCGGCGAAATCCCCTTTTCTATGGTCTCATCAGTTGCCGCAACCTTCTCCATAGTACTTATGTCATTCGCGCCTCTACCACACCTCCAAAGAGATGAGGCATATGAAATTTTTTTTAGTATACCAAACTTCTAATGGAAGGTCAAAATATTTTTCTGGGAATTTTTCCAGAAATATTCCGATTCTTTTCTTTTATGCTCCTTGTTGCTCACCTTCTTGTGATTTGCCCTTGTAGGTACCCTTGCCAACGGCGTTGGCCCATTTTCCGCAGCGATCTCCCCATCGTGCCAAGATTGATCCTTCTTGCAGAATCTCAACAACTTCACAGCGATTGGCACAACCGGAACATTCAAAACTTCGAGCATTAAACTGGATATCACCCAATTGTAACCCTCGGAACCTTGTCCGTAATTCTGATTGCCTTCCTACCTTTTCCTGAGCCAAATAAGCAGCACCCAGAGCGCCCATCACACCAAAATGTTCAGGAACTATAATAGGTTGGCCAAGCTCCTCTTCAAAGGCTTTGCGAATACCAGGATTGGCAGCCACACCCCCTTGGAAGAAAATTGGGCCTCGTATATCCTTGTTCTTGCCAACATTATTTAAATAATTGCGAACCATCGCTTGGCAGAGTCCGGCCAAAATATCCGGCAGTGCATGTCCCAGCTGCTGTTTGTGAATCATATCTGATTCTGCAAAGACTGAACACCTTCCAGCAATTTTGACGGGACTTGCGGCTTCAAGGGCTAGATGGCCAAACTCCTCAATGGGTATACCAAGTCTGGCTGCTTGCTGATCAAGAAATGATCCGGTTCCTGCAGCACAGACCGTATTCATGGCAAAATCAGAAACAACCCCATCACGAAGGATAATAATTTTAGAATCTTGACCTCCGATTTCCAGAATCGTCTGAACTGAAGGATTAACTCTGGAAGCGGCTACAGCGTGAGCAGTAATTTCATTTTTAATGACATCCGCGCCTAATAACGTTGCCGCTAGCTGACGAGCGCTGCCAGTTGTCCCTACCCCGATTATTTTGGCAGATTTTCCAATCTTTGACCTCAAAACTTTAATTCCTTCCTGAATCGTTTGCATAGGCCGTCCTTGAGTTCGCAGATATAGAGTTAAAGCCACTTCATTTTTTTCACTGAGTAACACTAAATTTGTGCTGACCGATCCTACATCAGCGCCTAAATAATAGTTATTGTTCCCCAACAAGCGACACACCCTCCCTAGAAGTTTCTGAAATGCCTTTGAGGCTGGGTCTTTCCAATAAATCCACAAAGGCCTCCAAACGTGTTTGTATTCCAGCGTGCCCAGTATGCTCGTCAACGATAAGCGTCATAATGGGGACTTGATAGGTTTCTTGGACTCTTGGCAATACGCTGGCTGCCACGATCTCAGGCATACATGAAAGAGGAAAAATCTGAATAATCCCGTCAAAACCTTCCCTCGCGAATTTTACTGCAGCTCCGACAGTCTCTTGCCCATGCCCTCCAACAAAATGAGACAAAAAAGGTTTGGCATGACTTGGATAGGAACGAATTGAACGGTAACCAGGAGCAAGTCCTTGAAAAATATGATTTCCTACCCACCCTGAAAGATAAATTGAACGATCTACTTCTACTCCCAGACGTCCTAATTCTTCCTCTATCCCCACGGAGGTAAAGGGATCTAAAATCGTGTATATTTCTCCGATAATTCCAATACGCAATGGCTTATGAAACCTATCAGCATTCTTAATACCAGTCATTTGATGATCACGCAAACTTTGGCGTATTGAACATACCGAATCTCGAATCCCTTTAACGGTCATAGCCTGAGCCAAGCGTTTTTTACCTTCCTCATAAAGCCTTTCCGTTTCGTGAGAATCAGACAGCCTTGGTCTAGCGGCATGGATCATATCCTCAACTTGATCCAGAGCAACACATTTAAGGTAAGCAAAGCGCAGGGCTTTAAGGATTGAAGCCCAAGAATTTTTCTTGCCGGCTAAATAGCGAATTCGCTGCGCCAGTCCCCTTAGACTGCCATCCGGCGGCTCTAGGGTCACGACATCAAAATGATAACCTGCTTCTCTGAGGATTTGCCGTTCAATCTCTCCATAATAGCCAAAGCGGCAGGGACCAATTCCCCCTGTTATAACAATTGTATCAGCACCATCTCGAACCGCTTCAATATAATTGCCCAGATTTAATTTCAAAGGCAAACAGGCAGCTTCGGGGGCTAATTTTGAGCCTAAGGTTAACGTCTGTTTGCTGTTCTGAGGAGGGACAACAACCTCAATGTTTAGAGATTCAAAGAGTGTTTGAATGACTATCCAAGCATTCCCCATATGCGGAAACGTAACTTTCACGAACCTTCCTCCTTTCAACCATATCCAGAAAGGCTTCCAGGCGAGTTACTAATCCCGCTTCACCGGTATGTTCATCAAGGGTTATCACCATATAAGGCTTATGGTGCTTCCCAACTTTTTGGGCTAGCAATTCTTGGACCATCGAATCGGTACCACAGCCGAAGCAAGTTAAATAAATAATCCCGTCAATCGTAGGATCTTCGACAAATTTATTCCCTGCACCATAAATTTGTTTAGCATGGCTCCAAAAAAGCTTCTTACGTAATCCCGAAAGATGCGCTTCAACGTCTTCTCGTTCAACATGTTGGATAAGATTTACTTCCGCATGTTCTCTCAGACGTTGGAGAAGATTTAGATTGGCATAGCATTCCTGGACAAGATAGGAATGGCCAATTAAGGTGATTTTTAAGTCCTTTTGGCAATTCTGATGGTTTTCGCTGACCTGCATCGAGAAATTTTCAGGTTTTATTTTTTTTCTTGTCTGTCTCGTGACATACTCTATTTCCTGCATTTTTTCTTCAAAATCCCATTTTCGCCCTCGGGAGTCCTGGTAATGCCGCTGCCATTCATGACCCTCCAGAAACGCCCTATGGATCTCTGCCCCGCTTTTGCCAAGCTGCATTCCTAAAACTCGCAAATCTTTAAGAACTTGACGCTGACCCTTGCGCCAATTGATCACTGCGCTTAAAACAGGAATCTCGGGGGGAACTGCAGCAAGAAGACTTTCAGGAATTCCAAGAAACTTGGGACAGTTGTAAGTATTTTCTTCCATGCTCACCATGCGAGGCAGAAAAATGGCATCAACATCCTTTAGGGCCTGAATATGCCCAGCTAAAAGCTTTAGCGGCAAACACGTTTCGTCGCTGGTTTTCTTAAGGCCGTCCTCCATAATTTGACGATGCGTCGGAGGCGATGTTTCCACCTCTATGCCAAGATGATAAAAAAAGCCAGCCCAAAAAGGAAAATAATCAAAATAAAAAAGAGCACGCGGAAACCCAATTTTCACTCTCTTGGCATCCTTTCTCTAATCATTTTTTTGTTTTACCCTCCGGCTGCCTGATTGGATCCTGAGGTTTTAAGATACTTGGACGTGTGTTCTTAATAGGAACCGGCGACCGAACCAAAACGGTGCCCATAGCTTTGAAATTCAAGGGCAGCAGAGGCCAGAGATAAGGGACACCGAAGGATCTGGTTCTCCAGAGGAGAAAGATAACAAGTACTGTTCCGGCCAAAAAACCCCAAAAATTAAAGAGACCTGTCAGAACAATAATGAATAAACGCGCCAACCGATTAGCTAAACCCAGCTCGAAACTCGGAGTTGCAAAAGTAGCCACTGTCGCTACGGCAACGTAGAGAATTACCTCCGGAGAAAACATCCCCACTTTAACAGCAATATCTCCAAGCATAAAGGCGGCAATCAATCCTAAGGCCGTCGCTAAAGGAGCCGGAGTGTGCACAGCGGCCATCCGCAAAAGATCCACGCCAAATTCGGCAAATAACACTTGGGGAAATAGACCAATTTTTGCCGGCTTAGAAACTCCTATAAACTGGAGTCCTTTGGGAAGTAATTGAGGGTTTAGAGCTGCTCCCAGCCAAAGCGGCAGGAGAAATAAGGCGGCGAATACCCCGGCGAACCGTATCCAGCGCAGATAGGCGCCAACAATAGGTTCTTGGCGATATTCTTCTGCATGCTGGAGATGACTCCAAAAAGTTGCTGGCGCCATAATAACCGATGGAGACGTATCGACAAGAATGACAACGTGCCCTTCCAATAAATGAATAGCTGCCACATCCGGGCGTTCTGTATATCTGACCCGGGGATAAGGATTCCAGAACTTACTCCCGAGAATAAATTCTTCAACGCTTTTTTCGGCCATAGGAATCCCATCAATTTTAATCGCCTGCAAATCTTCTTGGATTTTTCGAACCATCTCCGGATTGGTAATATCCTCGATATAGGCAATGCAGACATCGGTTTTTGATCTTCCTCCAACCTGCACCAATTTCATGCGCAGTTTGGGGTCACGCAAACGCCTGCGAATTAAGGCAGTGTTCATCACCAGTGTCTCAACAAATCCATCACGTGATCCTCGGGTAACACGTTCGATATCCGGTTCCTGGGGCTGACGGGCAGGATAAGTCCTTAAATCGACGATAATTGCCTTTTCTTGCCCTTCAACAAAAATTGCCATGGGACCTGACAAAACAAAATAGAATACTTTGTCCATCGTTTCAACTTCTGTAACTTGTAAATCAACAATTCGGCCTTTCACCAATTTGTCCAGGGCATTAACGATAAGATCAGAGCGTTCCAAGTCAATTAAGGCATCCAGAATATAACTAGCAACGTGAGTGTCAACCATACCATTAATAGAATAAATTGCTATTTTTTTACCGCCAATCGACATTTCCCGAACAACAACGTCAAAACTATCCGGTACCCCTAATTCCTTATTTAAGTAATCTACATTTTCCTGGTAATTTTTACTGACAGGAACGTTTTTTTCACTAGAAATATTGCTCATGCTAACCTCCCTTTATCCGGATATTTTTCTAGGCCAAAAGACAAGGGCTTATCCCTTGGGGTTAAAGGTCACAGACATCAAATAACCGAAAAATACTGCAGCAGCGATTCCGACCGCCGTTGCCTCGACGCCGCCTGACAAAGCGCCTAACAGGCCCCGTTTGCCTACACCCTCAATAGCGCCTTGAGCTAAACTATAGCCAAAGCCAGATAAAGGGATCGTCGCCCCGGCTCCGGCAAACTTAACGAGAGGTTCATATACACCTAAAGCTCCCAAGACAGCTCCCCCTGTGACAAACGATACCAAGACATGAGCAGGTGTAAAAGATGGTTTCGTTAAATCCATCATTAACTGCCCGATAACACAGATCAGTCCGCCAACGATAAAGGCTGGAAATATCAAATGAAACATCAGAAGACTCCTTTCATGCTTCAATAGCAACGGCATGACCTATCCCAGGGATCGATTCGCCCTGCAGCGCTGAAGTGGGACTGTGTAAAGCCCCGCTTCCTATAAGCAAAACACGTTTCAAGGCTCTAGCCCTTAACTTCTGCATTAAATCACCGGCAAAAACAACGGCAGAACAAGCACATCCGCTGCCGCCGGCATGGACATCCTGAGTGGAATCAAAAATCCTGACGCCGCAATCTGTAAATTCCGTCCCTGTATCGACACCGCTTTGTTTGAGAACCTCACTGGCCAGAGCTAGACCAACGGTTCCTAAATCCCCGGAAGCTATGTGATCATAATCCTGCCCTGTACACTGCAAATCATGAAAATGATTAAGAATCGTATCAGCGACTGCCGGAGCCATTGCTGAACCCATATTGCTGGCATCGGTCTCTCCATAATCAATAACTCTTCCAATCGTTGCTGAAGTGATTTTTGGTCCAGCTCCCTTTTTGCCCAGGAGAACACTTCCCGCTCCGGTAACGGTCCATTGAGCACTCATGGCCCTTTGTGTTCCCTGTTCCGTTGGGGCACGAAATTGGCGCTCTGCAGTGTCATGATGACTTGAGACTCCCACAAGCACGTGCTCGGCAAATCCGCCATCAATCATCATACTGCCCAAGGCCAAACTTAAGGCCATGGTAGAACATGCTCCATAAACTCCAATGAAGGGTAAGGCCATTAGCCGAGCAGCAAAATTCGAAGAAACAATCTGATTCAGTAAGTCGCCGGCCAACATAAAGTCAATTTGTTCTTTTCCTATCCCTGCTTGATTGATGCTCCCTTGCAAAGCCTCTTGAAGCATCTTGCTCTCTGCTAATTCCCAAGTTTTTTCACCGTTCAGTTGATCCTGCCAAATTGAGTTAAAGGTTTTGCCAAGGGGGCCTTCTCCTTCTTTCGGTCCAACGACGGCATAAGACGATAAAATAACCGGCGGATTGTCAAACAGCACCGTCTGATTACCCGCTCTTTTTAAACCCATGTCATATGTTCATCCCCATTCATTCACTCATGTCCATAATCCCAAATCTTCGTAGAGCAATTAATCCTCTTGTCTTAATGCAAGAAATAAGCTAGAACGCCAATAATGATGGAGGCGGCAATACCATATACGAGGACAGGACCTGCAACGGTAAACAACTTCGCCCCCACTCCCTGAACGTATCCTTCGCGTTTGAATTCCATCGCCGGTGAAACAATGGAATTGGCAAAACCTGTGACAGGAATAATTGAGCCGGCTCCCCCAAATTTTCCAATCTCATCATAAACTCCAAGCCCAGTGAGCAGGGAACCTAAGAAAATCATCGCAGCAGTGGCAGCATTTGAGGCCTCTTTTGGAGTTAACCCAATCCCGGAAAAAATATTTATAATCACTTGTCCCAAAGCACAAATGAGGCCGCCAACCAAAAAAGCCCTCAAAATATTCTTAGTAAGCGGTGGTTTAGGAGTGTATTTTTGCGCTAGTGCTTTGTATTCTTCAGGTGAGATTGAAATGGCGGGTTTGCGCAGCGTTTGATTAGGCATTCAGCTCCCTCCCTTTATAGACTAATTTGTATTATTAATGAAAACAGTATAAATTATACTTATTATTTCCATTTTTATGCAGATATTTCGACAGAGCTTGCCAAGAATTATTTAAAAAGCATGCAGGAAAATTATGGTTATTAAGCGAAAACATACTTCACCTTTAATTTCTCTATAGTTTCCCAATGAGGCTTGTGCCTTTTGAACACATTTTAGGGGGGATGGTCTTGAACCTTGAAAAAAAGATAGAGCGCCTTACCCTGTTCTTACGTTTAGACGGAGAACTGGATATGCACACATCAGATCTTGTAAGGCAAGCCATAGACATAGAAATTGAGAAAAGGGGGATTCGTACGGTAATTCTCAATCTTCAAAACGTTCAATTCATTGATAGTTCCGGATTAGGTGTTATTTTAGGCCGATATAAAAAGTTACTCTCCTTAGGTGGAAAACTAAAAATTACCAATGTACCCCCGAATGTTTATAAAATCATGGAACTTTCAGGCTTACCGAAAATTATTAACTTTTATGATGATGAGACCCATGCCTATGAGGAAGGAAGGAGAGCATAAATGAAATCAAATCAATTAGCCCTTTCATTTTCGAGCATCGCAGAAAATGTAGGAATTGCGCGGTTGCTCATAGCTTCTGTCGGAGCTCAATTAGATCTGCCTCTTAATGACATTGAAGAACTTAAAGTCGCAGTTTCTGAAGCAGTTTCCAATGCCATCATCCATGGTTACCGCAACAAAGCTAATCATATTGTCTTTCTCGAATTAGAAGTAATGGATGACGCCCTTAAGATTGTTGTTAAGGACGAAGGCTGTGGGATTTCTAATGTTGAGCAAGCCATGCAGCCCGCCTTTAGCACTGATCCGGAACGCATGGGACTGGGCTTCGTCTTTATGCAGTCATTTATGGATGACCTGCAGGTTGACTCAACTGTTGACATCGGAACTACTGTAACCATGAAGAAGCAGCTGAAACAAACCTCCAATGCTTCTCATTAGGGGGGCCGGACATGATTCAACGACTAACGGATATGAATCTTCCTCATTTTCCCCTTCTCTCTGATGAAGAGATGATGGAAAATCTTCATGCTGCTAAGGATGGAGATACAGAAGCAAGAGAACGGTTAATCAATTGCAACTTGAAACTTATATTTAACCTTGTTCAGCGTTTTGCCCATAGAGGTTACGAACTTGAAGATCTTTTTCAAATTGGTACCATTGGTCTAATTAAAGCAATTGATAAATTTGACTTTTCCTATGGTGTCAAATTCTCTACCTATGCGGTGCCAATGATTATTGGAGAAATCAGACGTTTTCTTCGCGATGATCATCCTTTAAAAGTTCCTCGGTCATACAAAGAATTGGTCTATAAAGTTAATCGTGCGCGGGATGAACTTTCTTCCGGCTTAGGCCGAGAGGCGACAATCGGAGAAATTGCCGCCAATATCGGAGTTGATCGAGAGGAGATTGTTGCGGCTTTGGAGGCTATACAAAGCCCTACATCCATCTATGATACACTCTACCAGGATGATTCCGATCCCATCTATGTGCTTGATCAACTTTCAACGGAAAAAGGTGCAGACCCTGGTTGGTTTGATAAAATTGCCTTGAATGAGGTTTTGGATAAACTGCCTGAACGAGAAAAGAATGTTCTTTTAATGCGATTTTTTGAAGATAAAACTCAAAGTCAAATCGCTGCGATCCTGAACCTCTCACAAGTTCAAATCTCCAGAATTGAGAGAGCGGCCCTCATGAGAATCCGCGAATTATCCAAAATTGATGAACGCTCTGACCATACCCCTGCCCCTGATTCAGACTGAGAAACAGCTTCGAAAAAGGAGCCCAGAAGAACCTCGGCTAATAACCGATAACACCTTTAAGAGTACGTGTTACCTGTTCGGCTAAGCTTGCTTTTTCCACAGAATGATCGGCGATAAGATTTACGCTGCTTTGTAAAACATCATTCCGATATAAGAGAATTTCGCCAAGTTTTTGTCCTTTTTTAATAGGAGCACTTATTTCTGGGTTGAGCTTCGTTTCGACCCAGAAATTTTTATCATTTCCTTTTTCGATAGTAGCGCCAAAGGCCTTCTCTGTGACTGCATTTACAGTATCTTCTTTTCCTTTGGCAACTTTAACAACTCCCTCTTTTTGACCCGTTGGAGCAAAGGTTTTAAATTGATATTTGGCAAAGCCATAATTATAGATTTTCATTGATTCCGCGAAATGCCCCCTAACCTGAGGCACCCCCATTACGACACAAATTAAGCGCAGCCCATCTCTCTCAACCGTGGACGCCAGACAATATTTGGCTTCATTGGTCCAACCGGTTTTAAAGCCATCCGTTCCTGGATACCACCAGAGAAGTTTATTCGTATTCCATAATTTAAATTTTCCATCACGCAAATCATATTCTTTGATACTTGTTAATTTTCGAATCAAAGGATATTTAAGAGTTTCTCTGGCAATTACGGCTAAATCATAGGCACTGGTATAATGACCTTCAGCGGGTAATCCATAGGCATTTGCGAAATGAGTGTTTTTCAAACCTAATGCTTGAGCTTTGCGATTCATCTCCTCAACGAAAGCTTCATGAGTTCCGTCAATATGTTCTGCTACAGCGACACAACCGTCATTTGCTGAACCAACAGCAATGGCAATTAACATTTGTTCCAAGGTAAAGGTCTCTCCAGGTTCAAGATAAATTTGTGACCCGCCTAGCTTACAGGCATTCTCGCTTGCCGTAACTTTATCCGTTAGTTTAACCTTCCCAGATTCGACAGCCTCTGCAGCCACTAACAAGGTCATTAGCTTGGTGACGCTTGCCGGAGGCAATTCTTTATGCATATCTTTTTCATAAAGAACTCGTCCTGATGCAGCATCCATCAATACAGCACTCGCGGCCTCCGTTTCAATTTCCGCTCCCATTACAGAAGAAACATTAGCAAAGGCTATATTACCTAGTACAAGCATGAAAGCAAGAACAACTGCTAATCCTTTTCTCATCTTGACTCCTCCTCATTAAATTTGATGTTATTATTCCCGAAAAGAGAAATTATATTGTAATGAGAATTGAAAGCAGCATTAAAATATGTATTACTAAACTAAAAAGCTTGCAAAGGCTAATGACTTACAAAATGGCAAAAGCCTTTAGGCTTGATATATCCCAAAGGCTTTAAAAATTCCTGTTTTATTATTTTTGTTTGTCCAATCGTAGGACTCCCGCTTCTGCAGAGGGGAGTGGTTCCTCAGCTTTAGCGGAACGAGTTCACTATTTTAGTAACGTTTCGAAGGAACTTTCAAATCCTTTAAACCATGCCAGTAACAAGGATTTAGGTAACAAAGACTCAGTGCAGGATATTTTTTATGCCGCAGGACACATCCTCGGAAGACTTGAATTCCCATTTTCTCGCACTCCTCTTTAAAAGCTTGACTCCATGTCTGCTCTTGAAACCAAATCTTTTTTACTCCGGCAAACGAGGCCTCTGTGAGTAGTGACGGCATTTCTTCTGGTAACAAACAAGGTACGATGACCGTTATTTTATCCTTTAGTTCTTGGACACTCGAATATACTTTGCTCCCATCAATTCGCTGCAAACCTTCAGCGACAGGATAAGCTGAACAGCCAAATTCTTTTAGTGCCCGCCAAGCTTTCCAGGCATGTTTGTGAGTTTTAAATTTTTGGGCATTCCCTAAAACCGCAAAAATATCCTCCGTGGTCAGACCTTCGAGAAATGAAAAAATTGTTTTCTCTCGAGCCATAAAATTCCCCCTCCCGATACCCTCTCTATCATATACGCCGGGAAGAGAAATTTATGATTATGCACCTGAAGCCGTTCATTCTCATCGCTATTGGAAAACAAGCTAATTCTTATTGAATAACTTCATAAACGTACTTACTGGGCTTCGGTTTTATATTGCTGAAGGAATATGCCTGTTTCACCATTTCCACAGCTTCTTGATAATCCTTCAGATTTGTATGCAAAATACAAATCGTATCCCCCAAACTAACCTTATCCCCAACTTTCTTCACCATGGTAACTCCCGCCGAAAAATCTATGACATCTTCTTTCTTCTTTCGTCCTGCACCGAGCAGCATAGCAGTAACACCAATTTTTTCAGCATCAATGGCTGAAACATATCCCTTACCTGGGGCTTTAACTTCAATATGGCAGCCGCTTTGGGGAAGTAACATGGGTTCGTCAACAACCTTTGAATTTCCGCCTTGAATTTCTATCAACTCTTTGAACGTTTCAACGGCTCTGCCGGAATGAATGACATGACTAAGTTCCGAATAAGCGGCCTCAAAATCCTTGAAGGCACCTCCTAAGACAGTCATATAAGATGCCAGAGTCAGCGCAATAGTCGTTTCATCGTCTGCTCCTTGTCCCTTCAAGATTTCAATAGCTTCTTTTACCTCATTAGCATTTCCCACTTCATGGCCAAGAGGTTGACTCATATCTGTAACAACGGCAATTGTTTTTCTATTCAGCGATTTCCCGATTTCCACCATCGTCTTAGCTAATTCAATCGCCTCGGGGACGGATTTCATAAAGGCCCCGGAACCAACTTTGACATCCAGCACTATGCAATCAGCGCCAGAGGCTATTTTTTTGCTCATAATGCTGCTGGCGATCAATGGTATGCTGTCAACAGTTGCCGTCACATCTCGAAGGGCATAGATTTTCTTATCCGCGGGCGTCAAATTGGAACTCTGCCCGACAATGGCCATATTATATTTATTGACATTATTTACAAACGTCTCTCTATCCAGCTCTGTCTTAAAGCCTTGTATAGACTCTAATTTGTCTATAGTACCGCCTGTATGTCCCAATCCTCTTCCAGACATTTTAGCAACGGGTACTCCCGCAGATGCAACAAGCGGGATAATAACCAAACTAAGCTTATCACCTACGCCTCCCGAAGAATGTTTATCAACTTTAATCCCCTGAATTGCCGATAAATCGTTTCTATCTCCAGAATCCACAAAGGATAACGTCAGGTCGGCGATTTCTCGTTTATTCATTCCTTTAAAGTAAACAGCCATGAGAAATGCTGACATTTGATAATCAGGAATTTCGTTGTTAACATATCCCTGAACTATATAGGAAATTTCATTGGTATTTAAAGCTTCGCCACGTTTTTTCTTTTGTATCAAATCAACCATTCTCATAAAAATCAAATCACCTCATTTACTGCCGTTTCTCAATCATTTCTAATTTCAGCCAAGAAACTCTTTCCTACTGGAAGAGGATCAAGGCCTAAGTACTCAGCGACAGTCGCCCCCAGATCGGCAAACGTTGATCTCACTCCCAGATTCACTCCATGTTTGACGCTTTGCCCATAAACCAGCAGCGGAACATATTCTCTTGTATGATCAGTTCCCGGGAATGTTGGATCGCAGCCATGATCAGCCGTTATGACCAGCAAATCATCCGGGCGCAGAAGTGCCACTAGTTCCGGCAAACGTTGGTCGAAATCCTTCAAAGCTTGAGCATAACCCTCCACATTATTCCTGTGGCCATACACCATATCAAAGTCTACGAGGTTTGTCATTATCAAACCGTCGTTCGTCTTAGTCATATAGGCCAAAGTATTATCAACGCCATCCATATTGCTCTTCGTTGAACAAAAATCGGTAATCCCCTTACCCGCGTAAATGTCGCGAATTTTTCCAACAGCATTGACTGCGAGACCCTGTTCTGAAATGTATTCTAATAACGTTGTACGAGGTGGTTCCAAGGCAAAATCGTGCCGATTCGAAGTTCGATAAAATTCGCCGACTTGTCCGAGAAATGGACGAGCAATAACCCTCCCTACTTGTAAATCACCAGTTAACATTTCACGAGCAAGCTTACAAAAATGCATTAATTCCGGCAAGGGAACAACTTCTTCATGGGCCGCAACCTGAAATACTGAATCCGCAGAAGTATAGACAATAGGTTTTCCCGTTCTCAGATGTTCTTCACCCAAGCGCTGGATAATTTCTGTTCCTGATGCAACTTCGTTGCCGAGTACACCGCGACCGATTGCCTTCTCGTAACGAGCAATGAACTCCTGCGGGAACCCCTGAGGAAAGGTTGGGAGCGCGTTCTCTAAAATAACTCCCGCTATTTCCCAATGGCCGCTGGTGGTATCCTTGCCTCGAGAAGCCTCTGCCATTTTGCCATAACATCCTTTGGGGTTTGATTGGGCATGCACACCTTTGATCTGGTAAATGTTCCCTAGTCCCAGCGATTCCAGATTAGGGAGTTCCAGCCCCCCCACAGCTTTGGCAATATTATGCAACGTATTGCTTCCTGCGTCTCCATAATTACAGGCATCAGGCATTTCTCCGATACCGACACTGTCTAAGACAATAATAATACTGCGCTTCATAATTCGGCCTCCATCTACACTTTAAATAATTTCAAACTATTGTAATTCATCATTTTTTCGTTCAGCACGCGGATGGGACTTATTAAAAACATCTAACAAGCGTTTTCTTGTTAAATGCGTATAGATCTGAGTTGTAGAAATATCAGTGTGGCCTAATAACTCTTGTACAGAACGCAGATCTGCACCGTGATCCAACAAGTGAGTTGCAAAACTATGCCTAAACATATGAGGCGAAATCCTTTTCTCGAGAGCATGAGACGCTCCCCATTTTTGCAGAATGAAGGTTACTCCTTGACGAGTTAGAGTATGCCCATGCGCATTTACGAATAAGAAATCACTCGCGGTCTTTCCGCACATACGCTTTCTTGCACCATTTATATAACGAGTAATAGCCCGTATCGCCGGTTCTCCCAATGGCACGATCCGTTCCTTATTCCCCTTTCCCAGGCAGCGTATATACCCTACATCCAAGGATACATCTCCGACGCGGAGATTAATTAACTCTGAGACGCGTAAACCGCTTCCATAGAGAATTTCCAAGATTGCCAAATCTCGTGAAGCAGCATCCGTTGTCTCATTCGTTTCTAATAGTTTGGCCATTATTCCTTCAGACAACACTTTGGGAAGAGATTGATTCAGCTTCGGAGTAACAAGATATGTGCTGGGATTGTCACTTCGTTTCCCTTCCTCCATTAAAAAGGCAAAAAAACCTCGCAAGGTCGCATTGCACCTGGCAATACTTCGAGGTGATTTACCCTGTTCTTTCCAGTAAAGCAGAAATAAGAAGAGATCATTAGGCTCGCATCTCAAAACATCGGTTTCCCTCTGCTCAAGGAACACAACAAGCTGGCGCAAATCACGTTCATAAGCCTGACGAGTATTCAAGGAAAGCCCTCGTTCGACATTCAGAAACGTAATATATTGCTGTAAAAACTGTTCTGTGGAGATCATATAATCCCCCCTTTTAAAGTCAAAAATGCATTTAAATTCTACTAAATTCTACATAGATAAGCACTTTTCCTTGTTTACTCGAAATCTTGAGAAAAATTATTACTCTTTCTGAGAGATAGGGAATAATTGCAAAACAGACTTTGTCCATCCGGGCGCTTCAACTTTCATCGGATTTCCCATAGGCTTATCTTCATTATGAAGCAATGATGAAACCCAAATATTACAGACAACTGCAAGTTTCGGGAGCAACACCGCAAGTAAAATCAGGAGGAGAAATACCCGTCCCAAATATAAGAAAAAGTCTCCCCAATGTTTTTTTGGCATAACTCTACCTCCTATCTTTAAAGCTTATGCAACTCACGATTGTCCTTATCCCCCAAAAAATCAGGACCGTGTTTTAGTCGGTCCTAAAAAAAAGAGTGAAATCAAATCACGATTTCACTCGAAGTAACTTTTCAGAATAGTCTGCTTTAACAATGCCGTTCTTGACACCTGCTAGAGCAAAGCTTCTTCTAAAGGCGTATACATAATATTTAATGATTCAGCAACAGCTTTGTAAGTTAATTTACCGTTAATAACATTTATTCCTTTGCGCAGCGAGCGATTTTCTTGGAGTGCCTTAAAATATCCTTTATTTGCAATATCCAAGGCATAACCTAAGGTAACATTGGTCAGCGCAAAAGTCGAAGTTCGGGCGACTGCTCCAGGCATATTAGCGACCGAATAGTGTACCACACCGTGTTTAATATAGACCGGATCACTATGGGTAGTGACTCGATCGATGGTTTCTATGCTGCCTCCTTGGTCAATAGCCACGTCAACAATAACACTTCCGGGAGTCATGGTTTTTACCATTTCTTCCGTAACCAAGTGGGGTGCACGTGCACCAGGAATAAGCACAGCTCCGACAAGCAGATCGGCCCGAGCGACACTGGCAGCAATATTATAAGGGTTCGACATAAGAGTTTTAACTCGCCCGTTAAAAAGATCATCAATTTCGCGAAGCCGTTGAGCGCTTTTTTCAATTAGAATGACATTGGCACCCATTCCAACAGCCATTTTAGCCGCATTTGTACCCACAATTCCTCCGCCGATAATCGTAACTTTAGCCGGCGACACACCAGGAACCCCACCTAACAACATTCCTTTTCCGCCATAATGTTTCTCTAAAAATTGGGCTCCGATTTGAATTGACATTCGCCCGGCCACTTCGCTCATAGGAACGAGCAGAGGCAGAGAGCCATTATCTAACTGAATTGTTTCATAGGCTATCCCAACAACGTGTTTTTCCATAAGTACCCTAGTCAATTCCGGTTCATTAGCAAGATGCAAATAAGTGAATAAAATTTGTCCCGGTTTAAAAAAGTCGTATTCGGGTTCTATCGGTTCCTTAACCTTGATAATCATATCCGCATTCCAAACGTCGGCTGCAGAATCTAAGATTTGGGCACCGGCCTTGACATACTCTTCGTCGGTAATTCCACTACCTTCTCCAGCAGATTTTTCCACAACGACCTGATGTCCGGTCAGAGTAAAAGCATGGACACCCGCAGGAGTAATGGCAACACGGTTCTCATTGTTTTTAATCTCTTTTGGTACTCCAATCAGCATAATGCAAACCTCCATTTTAATCCTAACTTTGCTAATTATAATGCAATTATCATGCCAGAAGCAAGCCGGATCCAAATAGCAAAAGCTTTAACTCTCTCAATAGCTTTCTTTGCTGTCTTTATCCAATCGTTAGACTCCCACTTCTACAAGTGGGAGTGGTTCCCATACCTTGCTTCAGTGGGGGTAGAGTTCCCTGCCGATGCCCCGATGTTCAGCTTTAGCTGAACGAGTTAGCTGACTGTAATCTTTGAATTTTAAAATATTTATGACAATCAGCTGTTGTAAATAACCTGCATTATTTTGCGTGCTTATTTTTGCAATGCAAATTTTTGCAGGTTATTTACAACGTTTTTAAACTTACAACCCCAAAACTCGAGAACCTAACACTGAAAAATACCCTTGGGAAATTCCTACAAATACTGCACCAAGAGAAACAAACGCCGCAGCCACAGTATAATACAAAAACTCTCGGCGCAGCGATTCTCCTCTAGCTTTACCCCTTAATAATAAAAAGGAAAAGATAGTTGCCAAGCCAGCCCCTAATAACAATAATGGGATCCCCATAAGTGCAGGTACTAAAACAGTTACAAGGATTAAGCCAAGGCCCAGCATCCCTTTAAAGCTAATAATAAAACTAACTGTAAAGCCCAGAATAAAACCTCGCGTAAAAACAATGAGATAAATTAACGGGGCCCCAATGATGGTAAGTCCTAGGATCCATATTCCGGCCATGATTATAAATACATCTCTCGCCAATTGTCCGAGAAATACCGGGTTTAAATCAACTGGTTGATTTTTTAGAAGCGTATTGAGAAAATCCCCCAATTGGGAGGAAGCCGAAGTTCCTAAAGCTTTGACTCCCAAAGCGCCAAACACGACACCAGCCAAATAAACGCTCGAAAGCGTTAGATAGATAACCCAGTATTTACAAATATGTTGGCCTAGCTTTTTCCACATAGAAAATCTCCCTCTCCCTTTCTATATGGAATTTTATTCCTATTCAAAGGAAAGTATGTCCAAAACTTTACCAAATACACCCCCGCCGCCAGAGATAAATTTTAAGTCATTGCGCCGAGCTTTTAATATCCAAGCTGTTATTTTCTCACCGGCTACCGGGATTAATTCTTCTTCAGAAACTTCATGCAAAACAGCCATTTCAGTTTTGAACTGATTTAGCAGCCGCTGATACATTTTAGGCCCAATTCCCGGAAGCCTTTGAAGGGGCACCTGATATACATAACGTGAAGGATCATTATCAGTTAAGGTCTTGTCGGCAATGCTTACTACACGATCCAAAACTCCTGTCACTATGTGATGGCTTCCGCAAACGGGACAGGATAATTGGGGCGGAGACGTTAAAGCAACCTGTTCGCAATGCAAGCAGTATGTCCGATGATACTTGCCCACTTTCGGCGGCAAACCAAAATTTCGCACACTTCCTTTGGAATCTATTAACAATAAATCATATAATCCTTGAAAAGAAGATTCGACGCCCTCCAGCAGATTATATTCCCGTGCGATGTTGGTTAAGGAGTGAGCATCTGAATTGCTGAACAAAACCACATTCTCCAGTTCACTGATACTTTTGGCCATAGCTCTATCCGCACTTAAACCAATTTCCAGTCCTCGTGGGAGAATGGGTAAGACATCGGCCAAGCGGCGACAGCAGTTCCCATAGATTCCTTTATGGGGAGTAAAAGCATGAGCTGGAAGCCAAATTCCTTCAGCCTTTCCGACAGCCTCCAGCCACTGTTCAATTTGAAGATGGCCTTTCTGGGTGCTCAACTGCCAATTTTTTGTAGCAGCTCTTATTTCCCGGACGTAGTCTTCCATGTGGCCGAGAGAAGGAAAATAGGCTAAAAAATGTGCGTTCCCTTCTCCAATTTGCAATTCGATTTCATGTCCGGGAATAATTGTTAAACCCTTGGCAGCATATCCACCTTCAGCCAGAGAATGGATCTCCCCCGAAGTGAGCAAGGTTCTGAAATCGTTGCGCACACCCTCCGAATGGGCATCTACAATACCGATCATATTCAGGCCTTTGATATCCCGGGCAACCTCCAGAATATTAGGAAGGGTTAAAGACTTCGAGGCTGTGACTTTTACCAGCTTATTATCAAGACTTTGTCCGATATGAATATGTAAATCCGCATAAATCATTATATATGCTCCTGGACAAGCAAGATTCCAAGTATTGTTTTGGCATCACTAAACTCATTTTGGCGAGCACGTCTTAATGCTTCACTCCAGGGAATTTTCTCCACCATTAAAAACTCGTCATCATCCGTCGACAAAGGATCCCAAACCAAATCTCGAGCTAAAAAAATGTGCATCACCTCATCCGTAAAGCCCGGCGTTGTATAAAAGGTACCCATTAATTCCATGGTTCCCTTATAACCGGTTTCTTCACGCAGTTCGCGAATCGCGCAGTTCAAAGGAGATTCTTGGGGATCAATTTTTCCGGCGGGTATTTCTAACGTTTCACGGGCAATAGGATATCGATATTGACGAACCATAAGGATTTCTTGATCCTGTAAAGCGATAACAGCAACAGCTCCGGGGTGCCTAACAACCTCTCGATATGTCTCACTTCCATTGGGCAAAAGAACTCTATCTCGTTCCAAGCGAAGCATACGCCCCTCAAAGATCACCTCTCCTGCGATACGTGTTTCAGATAATTTTTGCTTATCGTTCATAATTAACCCTTCTTTCAGCACATCTGACACTATTTTATGCCATCTGAGCGACGAATACAAAACAACACACTAATACATCCCACTCTCTTAAAATTCACAACGTAAAATTGATATAATAGTCAGTGACTAATGGCTCACCCGGCTTAAGGTTTTGCAAATGCTAATGCCGCTGCAGAAAGAACTGATAGTTCGTTGCGCAGCGGCATCTCCTTTTCTTTATAAAACTTTCCGAGCCAGCTCAATTCCCAATTCTAAGGCTTGTCGGTTAAGGGGAAGAAGATCATGCCGATACTCCGGCAGGACCTTTTTAAGGGCTTTAACGACTGATTCTAAGCTCACAGCACCTATTATCTGAATATATGCCCCAAGTATTATCATGTTCGCCACCCGAGAATTGTTAAGTTTTTCGCTGGCGATGTCGACGGAGGGGATCTTGAAAACATTAACATCTTGTCGTTGTGGTTCCAAGTCAATAAGCGAAGAATTGAGAAGCAGCCACCCTCCAGGCTGGATATCTTTTTCAAATTTTTCTAGGGATGGACGATTGAGAACGATGAGGGTATTCGGTTCTGTAATGATCGGAGAGCTGACTTCTTTATCAGATATTGTAACCGAGCAATTTGCCGTTCCTCCTCTCATTTCCGGTCCGTATGAAGGAATCCAGCTGACATATTTGTTTTCTTCAAGCCCGGCATAGGCCAGCAATTGTCCCATCGACATAACCCCTTGCCCACCGAAACCCGCTAGGATAATTTCTTGCAGCATTAGATTTCTCCCTCCTCAGGCGTTTTTTTAACACCGAGAGGATAAACAGGAATCATTTTATCAGCTAACCATTTTAACGCTTCTCTTGGACTCAAACCCCAGTTGGTAGGACAGGTTGACAAAACTTCTATCAAGGTAAACCCACGCCCTGCCTGCTGAAGTTCGAAGGCCTTTTTAATAGCCTTTTTGGCTTTACTGACCTCTTGCGGGTTATGCACAGAAACTCGGGCAATGAAGACAGCCCCATCAATGGTCGCAAGCATTTCTGACATCCGTATAGGATATCCTTGAAGCGAAGGATCTCTCCCTTGGGGAGAGGTCTGGCTTACCTGTTCTAACAACGTCGTCGGGGCCATTTGTCCTCCTGTCATCCCGTAAATCGCATTATTAACAAAAATTGTCGTAAAATTTTCCCCTCTGGCGGCGGAATGGATTATTTCAGCAGTTCCGATAGAAGCCAGATCGCCATCGCCCTGATAGGTAAAAACTACCTTATCACGATTGACTCGTTTTATTCCAGTAGCAACGGCAGGGGCCCTGCCATGTGCAGCTTGCTGCATATCCAGATTAAAGTAGTTGTAAGCCAAAACCGAGCATCCGACAGGAGAAACTCCAATGGTTTTTTCACGTACTCCAAGCTCGTCGATAACTTCGGCAACGAGGCGATGAATAATCCCATGAGTGCATCCTGGACAATAATGAGTCTTTGCAGAGGTTAGTGATTTCGGTCGTTCAAAAACGGTAATCATACCTTTTCACCCTCCCCTTGAAGGTTCGCCAGGACTTCAATTTTCGCTAAAATATCACGGGTTGTCGGAATCATGCCTCCGACACGTCCGCAATAATGAACAGGTACTTTAAATTCCAAGTTATAGCGAACATCCTCGATAAGCTGCCCCAAACTCATCTCGACGGTTATAACATGATTGGCTTGGCGGCAGGCCTTTTGCAGATCATCTTTAGGAAATGGAAATAACGTAATCGGTCGGAACAACCCGACTTTTAACCCCCTCCCTCTTCCTTGATCTACAACCGCTTTAGCCACGCGTGCAGCAGATCCATAACCAACAAGGACTAATTCTGCATCCTCTGTTTTATAAGTTTCTCCCATAGATTCATGACGCATCTGTTCATATTTGTTGCGGAGATGCAGATTATGTTTCTCTAATTCCAACGGATCCAGATAAAGTGAATTAATAATATTAGGGGTTCTGCCCTTTGCTCCCGTAGTCGACCAAGGCTTAGAAGGTATTTTTAAGCTTAGATCTTCAGACGGTAATTCAACAGCTTCCATCATTTGACCAAGAATCCCATCTCCTAAAATCATTACCGGATTGCGATATTCATCGGCTAAGTCAAAGGCCTTGCCCATCAAATCCACCATTTCTTGAATTGTCGCCGGAGCTAAAACCAGCAAGCGATAATCCCCATGTCCGCCGCCTTTGACTGCTTGAAAATAGTCCGATTGAGCCGGTTGAATACCACCCAGCCCCGGCCCGCCCCGTTGCATATTGACGATAACGCAAGGAAGTTCAGCTCCGGCAATGTAGGATATTCCTTCTTGTTTAAGACTTATCCCCGGTCCTGAAGAAGAAGTCATAACCCGTGCCCCGCTCCCTGCGGCACCATAAACCATATTAATGGCCGCAATTTCAGATTCTGCTTGAACAAAAACCCCGCCTACTTCAGGAAGCCGCTTGGCTAAATAATGAGGAATTTCATTTTGTGGAGTAATTGGGTAGCCAAAAAAGTACCGGCAGCCGGCACGAACCGCCGCTTCAGCCAAGGCTTCATTCCCTTTCATAAGGACTTTAACCATTCTCCTTTTCCTCCTTTCGTACCGTGATTACAACATCCGGACACATTCTGGCGCAGAACCCACAGGAAATACACTTTTCCTGATCAAGTACCGTGGCAGGATGAAAACCCATAGCGTTCAGATGCCCCGCCATACTCACAATATGTTTGGGACAGGCCTCCAGACAAAGTTCACACCCCTTACAACGATCCTCATCGAACTCAACTTTAAGCATAGTTTCCCTCCTTTACGAAATCTCAAGGGAGGTTGGTAATCCAAAACATCTACCTATTGTCTTAAATAAGTAGAACGAATTTGTCCTAAACGCCGTATTCTTTCTTCGGCCAAATGATCGGCGGCTTTATAGGTTGGAATATTCATTTCCTTAGCTATTTTTAAAACTTTTTCTACATTATCGTAAACCATATCCACCTTCTGCAAAGCCCTTTCAGAATTATATCCTTCTAACTCATCGGCTACGTTTATGACTCCGCCAGAATTAATGACATAATCCGGCGCATAGAGAATCCCTAATTCGTGAAGCTTGTCGCCATGGCGTTCTTCCAAAAGCACGTTGTTTGCGGCCCCGGCAATAATTGCGAATTTAAAACGAGGTATTGTTTCATCGTTAACAACAGCACCCATAGCGCAAGGGGCAAATATATCAGCCTCAACGCCAAAAATTTCATCAGGCCCCACGACGGTTGCTTCCAGCTCATTGAGTACTCGTTTAATTGCATCCTCATGGATATCCGTCACTATGAGTTTAGCCCCTTCGTCCTGTAAATGCTTGGCCAAATAGTACCCAACATGCCCCAGCCCTTGGATAGCTACCTTTTTTCCTTGAAGTGAATCGTTACCGAACTTCTCTTTCGCCGCGGCTTTCATCCCTCTCCATACTCCCCTTGCTGTCATCGGGGACGGATCACCCGATGCTCCAGAAGCGGACACCCCTGTTACGAAATTCGTTTCAAGATGTACCCAATCCATATCTCGAACTGTTGTACCTACATCTTCTGCCGTGATATATCGGCCGTTTAAAGATTGTACATATCGTCCAAAGGCTCGAAAGAGTTCTTCACTTTTTTGAGTGCGAGAATCCCCAATAATAACGGTTTTACCACCACCGAGATTAAGTCCGGCAGCAGCATTTTTGTATGTCATCCCTCGGGCGAGTCTCAAAGCATCAAGGATTGCCTCCTCTTCGCTGGCATAATTCCACATTCTTGTTCCCCCAAGTGCGGGGCCTAAGGTCGTATCATGAATACAAATAATTGCTTTAAGTCCCGAAGTTCGATCCTGACAAACGATTAATTGTTCATAATCATACGTTTCTAAATATCGAAAAATATCCAATGTCTTTTCCTCCTTTATGTCATTTCGCATTCAAACACTTGATTAAATGATTTGCAATAGAAATGCCAGAAGTAATCCAATATTTCAAATTTTTAAATTATTTTTACACCCTTTCAAAACTCAGTATTGATGCGGATTACACCGCATGAATGCTTCTGATTAAGGCACATTAGTTTCCCATGGCAAGAACCAATTACTGCAAAAAAATTCATGCTTGCAATTATATGCAAGCATGTTTCTTCAACTACATTTTGCAATATTTTTCAATGTTTTAAATTAGAGCATGTCGTTCTAACTTATAATAAAAGTTTCGAATTGACATTTGCAGCAATTTAGCGGCTTTTGTTTTATTTCCACCGGTTCTTTGCAACGTCGCCAGAAGTAAATTCCGTTCCCACTGTCTCTGCAAAGCCTCAAATCCTATATCTTCTTCCCCAACTGTAATATCTTGAACTTCAAGCATCTTTAGATCCATGATATTGCTGTTGGGAAGCGGCAAAACCGGCAAATGCAGCAATTCAATAACAGTTTCATTGATCCTCATATTAATAATTGCACGGCCTAAAATATTTTCCAATTCGCGAATATTACCCGGCCAATGATAATTCAACAAAATTTGCAGGGCATCATCACCAATTCTTTCAACACATCGGCCATATTCCTGATTAAAGCTGGCAATCAAATGATGAACTAACAAGGGAATGTCATCCTTACGCTGTCGTAAAGGGGGAATAATAACTGGAACAACATTTAAACGGTAGTATAAATCTTCGCGAAATCTCCCAGTTCTAAGCTCGGCTTCAAGATTAGCATTAGTCGCTGCGATAACACGGACATCAACATGAAAGGCCCGATTGTCTCCAACTCTAACAATTTCACGCTCCTGGAGTACTCTCAGCAACTTAGCTTGCAGATTAAGACTAATCTCCCCAATTTCATCAAGAAAAATAGTTCCTCCATTAGCTTCTTCAAACAGCCCTATTTTTCCGCCCCGTTTAGCACCTGTAAAGGCACCTTCGACATAACCAAACAACTCACTTTCGAGTAAGTTGTCCGCCAAAGCTGCGCAGTTGACACGAATAAATTGACCTTTCTGCCGGTCACTTGAACGATGAATCGCATGAGCAAACAATTCTTTCCCAGTTCCGCTCTCTCCTCGCAGCAGCACTGTCGCCGGCGTTGCAGCAGCACGTTCCGCCTGAGCAATCGTCGCCCTAATGGCTTCGCTGTCACCGATAATATCGCTGAAGGTATACTTGGCTTCTAAGTGCCGGATAATCCGTTTTGCTCTCTCTAGTTCTTCGGAGAGTTTATGAATTTCGGAAATATCGTGGAGAACTCCCACAGTACCTCGAAATTGTCCCGATACCATAATGGGGGCAACATTGACAATTACTTCTTTTCGCTTAGGGCCTACTTTCATAATTACTCCCTTGACAGGCTGGCGAGTTTTGGCTACCTTAAGATGCATACTTTCTCCCTCAGCAATATCAACAGTCGGAGGTTTGCCTACGATCTCTTCGGCGGTAAATCCGGTTAATCGAGTATATGCTTGATTTATTAAAAATCCCAAGCCGTTTTCGTCAACGACTGAAATGGCATCTTGCGTAGAATCAATAATTGCAGTCAAAAGAATCTTAAGTTCCTGCAAAGAATGAACCTTCGCCTTGAGAATTTCGTGTTCAGTCATGTCTTGCAAAAAAGCAACAGCGCCGGTAACTCTTCCCTGCTCGTCTTTAAAAGGGGCCCGACTAGCTATAAACATTTTGCTTCCTATCCGGCTAAATCTATTAAACTCCATCCTCTGAGAATCTCTGATCGAAGGCAAAGGATCATCGGGTAGTATCTGCCATAAATCTTTACCTATAATCTCTTCAGGGGTAAACCCTAAAAAGTTGGCTGCTTGGGAATTACAGATAACAATTTCATTTAATAAGTTTATTCCTATAATTGCTTGTTTCATTTCGGCAGCCATTTTCTCAAGCTCACGACGTCTGAACATGCCCTACCTCCTTTTAATCCGTTCCACCAGTAATCTTAGTATTATTTATCAGAAAAAACAGTATCTTAATAACTATTCCAAATATTCGGCAAAAGTTTTGCAAAATCCTGCTTTGCAGATTATTGCAAACACCATTCCATTACAAAACAAAAAACCTCCCCAGTCATACCAAAAATATGAAGGAAGGTGTTTCAGAAGATAGAATATTTTTTAAATTAGCAAGCATAGAAACTTAATACATCATCGACATGCGAAGCTTATCAGCAACCATTGCCACGAACTCGGAATTCGTTGGCTTGCCGCGGTCAATGTTAATGGTATAGCCAAAAAAGCGATTCATAAAATCTACATTTCCCCGATCCCAAGCCAATTCAATGGCATGACGGATTGCTCTTTCCACACGGCTGGGAGTCGTTTGGTATTTCTCCGCAATCATCGGATAAAGTTCTTTGGTAACAGCTCCAAGTAAGGAAACTTCTTGTACCACACTCACAATTGCATCTCTTAAATATTGATAACCCTTAACATGAGCTGGAACACCCATTTGATGTATCATGCGAGTAACTTCCACTTCAAGATTCTTGGAGGTCGGCGGAAGGATACTTGGGGATATTTGGGAATTACTAACAATTTTATTATTTGAAGTCGGATTTAAAAGTTGGACAGAACTAAGAGTATCCGGAAAATCATCTTGCAATTGGCGAATGCGCTTTCCTAAGGTTTCCAAATCAAAAGGCTTAAGTATGTAATAGTTAGCTCCTAAATTAACCGCTCTTTGAGTCATGGATTCCTGACCAAAGGCAGTTAAGATAATGATTTTCGGTCTGGGAGTTAGAACCTGAAGTTTTTCCAAAACTCCTAAGCCGTCTAAATGAGGCATTATAATATCTAAAAGTACTACATGGGGTTCTTCACGAGCAATTAATTCAAGGGCCTCATTTCCGTGATAAGCTACTCCAACAAGAGTCATATCTTCTTGTCGTTCAATAAATTCTTTAACGATTTCAACAAATTCCCGGTTGTCATCTGCTAATAAGACTCGTATAGGCCTTTGCATCCCAGGATCCTCCTCATTCTCGATAAATTATGTAACTTATAATTTCGACAATTGTTTTCTAGACTCCTTCTTTATTATGATAAATATAGAAAAAAAGAAGTGACTGTCTGGCCACTTCTTTACTAGTGATGAACTATGCAGCTACTTTATTATTGATTCCTTCATTGATCATGTTCTGAATAAACACTCCGTAACCACGTTGCGCATCATTAACAAAAACATGCGTAACTGCTCCGATAATTTTGCCATTTTGAATTATTGGGCTGCCGCTCATGCCTTGAATAATGCCCCCTGTTGCTTCGAGAAGCCGTGGGTCTGTTACACGAACAATCATATTTTTACTATCGGTACGATTATGCATAACGCGATCTATATTGATGCTAAATTCCTCAACTTTTTCCCCTTGAATTACAGTGTAAATTTTAGCCGGCCCTACTTTTACTTCAGATTCCCACCCCACTGGGATTGGCTCTTTATAAAAAGGATTCACAATTTGGCCTCTCAATTTTCCAAATATTCCAGTTAACGTATTTTTCTCAATTGTACCGGAAAAAGGTGAATTCGTTACAAAGGAACCAATCTTTTCGCCGGGATGACCACGTTTACCTTTTTGAATTGAATAAATCGTTGAAGCCATGATTTTACCATTATAAACTTCAATTTTTTGATTAGTATCAGCATCCGTAATTACATGCCCTAATGCTCCATACTGATTTGTTGCCGGATCAATAAAAGAAAGTGTTCCAACGCCTGCTGCTTCGTCCCGAACAAATAAACCTACTCTATAACGCCCAGTTTCCACACAAAAAACAGGTTTTATTAGTTTTTCTAAAATTTGTCCTTGGTGTTTAAACAATACATGTGCTACACCATTTTGTTGTCCTGCTAAATTAACGGCATCAGATACATCCTGATCTGTACGAACCTCTTGATTGTTAATCTTTAAGAGTGTATCGCCGACTTCAATTCCCGCCTCTTTTGCAGGGTACACTTTTTGACCATTTTTGTCTTCAATGGCTGCTTGTCCTACTACTAAAACCCCTTTTGTCTGTAATGAAACACCAATGGATTGACCGCCTGGAATCAATTTCATAGGAGGCATAACTTCTATTTCTCCGGATCGTATCGGAAAAATCCCAAACAGTTTATAAACGACTTCGATTTTTTCCGATATCTTTGAATCTAACCCACCAGATGAAACTGAAATTGTTGGATTTGAAACAACTTCTTTTTCTTCTTTGACGATTTTGGACCAAAACCCTCGAAACTGAGGCTCTGTTTGTAAATTCAGAGTAAGATTTTGCTCAGGAAACTCCACCAACTGTTGAAACTCTGGATTCAGACATAGGAAGGTGCAGAACATGAGACTGAATAAAACAAGAATCCTCGCTTTTCTCACTCACTTATCACCCTCCACTCTAGTCTCCCCAATTTTCTTCCTTTTTCCTCGTTTTAGAGTGTTTTAATGATTTGAAGTGAATTCCAATCTTAAATTATCCAAATTGCTCATGTTTCATCCTGTAAATTTCGTGCCATATTTTTAAACATTGGTAACTTAGACAACAAAATTAAAAACAGACCACTTTATGTAGTCTGTTTTATTTTTTTCACTAACGGTTTGTCTCGCTTTTACTTAATTTGACTGAAAAATTAAGACTGTTTCCGGCAACGTTCAAACAATTCCTGTGCATGCTGGCGTGTAATATCTTCCTCGTCCCCTCCAAGCATGCGGGCCAATTCTTTAAGTCTTTCAGTTTCTGATAAAACGTTAACCCTCGTACGAGTTCTTTCGCCGTCTACCTCTTTCACGATACCATAATGAACTTCGGCGAAAGCAGCTACCTGTGCTGCATGCGTAATACAAAACACTTGTTTATCCTGAGCTATTTTCGCTAACTTTTCACCAACTTTATGAATGGTTCTCCCGCCAACTCCGCTGTCCACTTCATCAAAGATAAAGGTACCTACTGATTCTACTTTGGCCAGCATACTTTTTAAGGCCAGCATCAGACGAGACATTTCTCCCCCTGAAGCAACTTTGTTCAGTGGTTTAGGAGGTTCTCCAGGATTAGCAGAAAAGTAAAATTCAAGAGTTTCCGCTCCCTCTAAGGTGGGCTCTTCAATTGCTGTAAAGCGCACCTCGAAAGCACTTCTTTCTAAACCCAAATCGGAAAGTTCCACGATCAAACCTTTTTCAATCAGTTCTGCCATGTCCCGTCTCTTGGCACTGAGCTTCCCAGCAAAGGTCTCATAAGCTTGACGTGCTTTTTCCTTCTCTTCCTGAATTTGTACCTGCTTTTCATGAGAGTGAGTTATCTGCTCTAGTTCTGCGAGCAACTCTTCTCGCTTGGCTACGATTTCATCAATGGTTGCACCATACTTTCTTAGCTTGGAGAGCTGAATAAGCCGTTCCTCGATCTGGTCCAACCTGCCGGGTTCAAATTCCAAGTTGTCCTTATAGCTGCGGACTTGATGGGCTAAATCTTCTGCCGCATAATAGATGGTCTCCATCACTTCTGAAAGATTTAGTTCCTCATCCCAACGCTTTAACTCCTGGAGGGCTTTCAAAGAGCTTGCCAATAAATCAATCGCAGCCGGTTTTCCCGCAGAACCTTCGTATAGCGAGGAATAAACTTCAGAAATCAGGCTTGTAATACGTTCAGCATTATTCAAACGCTTTTTCTCTTGAACCAGTTCTTCTTCCTCACCAGGCTGGGGATTAATGGTATTAATTTCTTCAATCTGATATTGCAGCATTTCTTCCCTGCTGGCCCGGTCTGCTTCAGAAACAGACAATTCTCTTTCTTCACGCAGGACAGCCAGATACGATCTTGCAGCATTTTTCACAAGACGGACGTCATCTTGAAGGCCGCCTAAGGCATCCAAAAGTTTACGATGATTGTCGGAGTTAAAGAGGGATAAATTTTCGATTTGCCCATGGATATCTACAAGTCCTTCACAAAGTGAGCGATATAGAGTAAGGGGAATCGTCCGACCTTGAATACGACAACTATTCTTTCCTGAAGAATTGATTTCGCGGTACAGAAACAGTTGACCATCTTCCGCCGAATAACCGGCATCCTCTAGTCTTAAAAGGCATTCCTGGGCTAAGTCGCTGAACACCCCTTCAATTTTCGCCTGTTTCTCACCATGCCTCAAAAGATCTGAACTCGCACGCCCGCCCAAGAGTACCCCCAAAGCATCAATCACCATAGATTTTCCGGCCCCGGTTTCCCCGGTAAATACCGTTAATCCTTGTTGAAAGGATAAACGAACATCTTCCATCAAACCAAAATTTTCGACATGCAGCTCCTCGAGCATAATATCCCTCCTAACCGAGCAAGTCCGTCAGCCGTTTCAAAACTACTGGTACAACTTCTTTAGGCTTGATCACAAGAAGTATTGTATCATCTCCCGCAACCGTTCCAATAACTTCTTCCCAACTCATATTATCCATAACTGCCGCCAGAGCATGTGCATTTCCTGGTATCGTTCGAATCACAATCAGGCTTTCTGTATCATTGATAGAGATTACCGTTTCTCGTAATAAACGTTTAAGACGGTCTTGGAGATTAGTCGGATGAACTTCGGTGGGAATCGCATAACGATAATCATCATCGGCAGTAGGAATTTTAGTCAAACCCATTTCCTTAATATCCCGAGAGACGGTTGCCTGAGTCACTTCAAAACCAGCTTGATGTAATTTATCAGCAAGGTCTTCCTGCGTCCGAATAATCTCCTTAGTAATAATTTCTTGAATTTTCATCTGGCGACGAGCTTTCATCAATTTGCCTCCTGTTTCATTACACAATTCAAGAATATAGAGCCGCGTTATTTTGCCGCACCTCTCAACTCAGGTCTTTTCGTGCCAACGATCCCTTAACTTCTCTCGAACTACTTGGGGAAAACTTCGATTACCTAAGCGAATAAGTTTTGCCCGAATAGAAGCTTTTTGAATAATGACAGATTCACCCGAACGAAGTTTAATACTATTTCTACCATCAAAACTAACGAGGCATTGCTCCCCATTGGACAAAAAAATTTCGATTTCCTCCTGATCCGAGACAACCATCGGCCTGGCGGACAAGGCATGAGCTGCCAAAGGTGTAAGAAGAACGGCTTGAACGTTTGGACTAAGAATTGGACCGCCTGCTGATAGGGAATAGGCAGTAGAGCCTGTCGGTGTTGACACAATCAGACCATCTGCGGGATAGCTAACAGAGGGTTCACCGGATAAATTAGCTTGTAGTGTGATAATTCCTTCAGGACTCTCACGTGAAAAAACCACATCGTTCAGGGCAAGCTGTGTATATGCTTCAACGTCGTTTCGTTTAACCACAGCCCTTAACATAAGTCGTTCCTGAATTTGATAGTCCCGGTTAAGTATCTTTTCTAAAGCCTGAAATACATCAATTTTCTCGATTTCACATAAAAAACCCAGTCGCCCGAAATTAACTCCCATAACCGGAATTCCGTGAGGTGCACCTTCCCGAGCTGCCTCCAGCAGGGTCCCATCCCCGCCTAAAGAGATCAAAAAGTCCGTTTTATGTTTAATTATATCTTCCCATTGCGATAAAACGACCCAGCAACGTTTCCGAAACCAGTCATTTATCTCCTGAGCCAATACAGTTGCTTCTGGTTTGCTCTTATTAAGCCATAAACCCACGACTCTTTCCATTTGTTATTCCGTCTCTTTCTGAGCATGTTCAACAACAAACTCCAGCTCGTTCTTCCAATCGATTCCTGACGAGGCACCTAGTTTTAACCAAGCAAGATATTCTATATTTCCTTCCGGGCCACGGATCGGCGAGTATTCAAGGCCCAATATGCGGAAACCTGAAGCTTCCGCTTGATTGAGAACATCCATAATAACTTGTTTATGGACCATAATATCTTTGACAACACCCTTTTTGCCCACAAATTCTCTTCCGGCTTCAAATTGAGGCTTAATCAGAGTGAGTACTTGGCCCTGTTCCTTTAAGATTTCTTTCATTGCTGTAAAAATCTTGGTTATCGAAATAAAAGCCACGTCGGAAACGACCCAATCCACTCGTTCCGGCAAAGAATCCTTAGTTAAATATCGAGCATTCACTCGTTCCATGGAGATTACTCGAGGATCAGTACGCAGTTTCCAATCTAACTGTCCATAGCCTACGTCTACAGCGTAAACGCGTTTGGCTCCATTTTGCAAGACACAATCTGTGAACCCTCCAGTGGAAGCTCCTATATCGACAACGACTTGGTCAGTAAATTGAAGTGAAAAGGTTTCCACAGCTTTGGCTAATTTTAATCCTCCTCTTGAAACATAAGGCAAGGTTTCTCCTTTTATTTCAATTCGAGAATTATTCGCCAATTCTGCTCCGGGTTTATCGACACGCTGCCCGTCTACAAAGACGATTCCGGCCATAATCATGGCTTTAGCCTTCTCCCGACTAGCTGCTAAATTATTTTTCACCATTAAAATGTCAATACGTTCTTTTCCTTTAGACAATCGTTTCTTTTCGTCCCTTCATTTGCCGGTAGACACTCTATCCGGAGATTGGGTGATGGATCCGACTATTTTCAAACGCTCTATGGCCTGAATAATTCCCTTAACAGATAATCCTTGAGCCATATGCAGCTGGGAAATTGATCCCTGTTCCACAAAACCAGTATATCCAAGACGTTCAACGTTAACTCCCTGAATTCCTTCTTCTTCTAAAAGTTCAAGAATAGCGCTGCCCATACCACCTTTTAAGACATGATCCTCAATTGTCACGAAATTTTCGGTTTTTTGCGCATAGGATAAGATCAATTCTCGGTCAAGCGGATTAATAAAGCGCAAGTTGATTACTGCAGCCTCGATGCCCCTATGACGCAATTCTTGCGCAGCTGAAAGACAAATTTGTACCGTAGGACCAATTCCGATCAACGTTACATCTTTACCATCTCGTAACACTTCCCCCTTGCCAATGGGAATCTCATGCAAGGGTTCTGTCAGGGAAACACCTTGTCCCGCCGATCTCGGGTAACGCAAAGCAACTGGGCCATCATACTTCAAGGCCGTTAAAATCATATGGCGTAATTCATCCTCATCCTTAGGAGCCATAAGAACAAGATTAGGTATAATCCTTAAAAAGGAAATATCAAAAACACCGTGATGAGTTGGTCCATCATCGCCTACGACTCCTGCTCGGTCAATAGCTAAGACAACAGGAGCATTTTGCAGACAAACATCATGGAGAACCTGATCATAGGCTCGCTGATAGAACGTCGAATAAATGGCAACAACCGGTTTAAGTCCTCCAAAAGCTAGACCAGCGGCAAACGTTACAGCATGTTGTTCCGCAATCCCTACGTCAAAAAAACGTTCCGGAAATATTTCCGCAAAAGTCTTTAGCCCTGTCCCACTCGGCATGGCAGCACTTATAGCAACGATTTTAGGATCATCCTTCGCTAATCGGCAGAGAGTATCCCCAAAAATTGCCGTATAGGTTGGTGGTGACGATTTTTTGATAATCTTGCCTGTTTCTGGATCAAAGGGAGCCACCCCATGAAATACATCAGGGTTTTCTTCAGCAGGTTTAAATCCTTTTCCTTTGCATGTCACTACATGAACAAGGACAGGTCCCTTTTTATGCTTAGCCTGATCGAGAACTTCTTCTAATAAAGCCTGATCATGACCATCAATTGGGCCCAAGTAGGTAAACCCTAATTCCTCAAAAAGCAAGCCGGGAACCAACAAATATTTCAAGCTGTCTTTTGCTTTGGCAACCATTTTAGCAACTTTCGAACCGATTTTAGGAATACGTTTCAATAGCTCCTCAATTTCTTCCTTACGCTTGTCATAAAGCGGGTCTGTTCTTAAACGATTGAGATAGGAAGACATTGCTCCGACATTAGGTGAAATGGACATTTCATTGTCATTGAGAACGACAATAATATTTGTTTCATTATGGCCGGCATGATTTAAAGCCTCATAAGCCATCCCACCGGTCATAGCTCCATCTCCGATTACTGCGACCACATGATGATCTTCACCCAGAATGTCGCGGGCCTTAGCAAAACCAACCGCTGCCGAGATAGAAGTACTGGAATGACCTGTTTCAAAGCAATCGTGTACACTTTCAGAGCGTTTGGGAAAGCCAGAGATACCATGATATTGACGTATTGTAGAAAATCTGTCAAAACGACCCGTTAATAATTTATGAACATAGGTTTGATGACCGACATCCCAGACAATCTTGTCCTTAGGACTGTCAAATACCCTATGCAGTGCTATTGTCAATTCGACGACTCCAAGGTTAGGTGCTAAATGTCCGCCATTTTTAGAGATCACATCAATCATATGTTTCCGAATCTCTTGAGCCAGAGTGTTAAGCTCGGCCAAATCCAACGAACCCAAGTCATTTGGCTCATGGATTTTTTCGAGTAGTCCCATCCTTTTTGCCCCCTCGTTTATTCGCTCCGGTCAGATTCCAACCCGTAATTTGTTCGAAAGCAGCAATAACACTCCCGACCCAGGCAATAATTGTATTTGCCTCTTGAATAGCCAGAGACTTACCTATTGCTTTACCGGTGACAGTTATTGACGCCACCAAGGCCAAGATAATCGTCGTTAGCCAAATTTCTTTCGTTCCAAAGTTCGGATATAACCGGACTATATCTATAACAATTGCCGCTGCCAATACTCCGCTTAAAGTTCCTGTAACATCTCCCACAACATCATTCGCCATATTGGCTACCAAATCTGCATGCCGTACAAGGAACACCGTTTGACGTGCACCCTGGACTCGGTTGGCAGCTCTGGCATGGTGAGGAGCTTCCTGAGCAGCGGTGGCAGCTATCCCTATAATATCGAAAACAATATGCACTCCAATTACGGTTAAAAGCAAGAAAGCTGCAACCCATAAGGATGAGGTTTTGCGAATTAATAACTCTGAACTGACCCCAACAACGGCTGCAATAAGAAAGCTTCCAATGAAGACAAAGCTTAGATGCTTCAAGCTTTTACGTTTGCGAACTGCCAACGTTCCGTAAACCTCCTCAATATATATCTGATCAGATTAAAAGCCCCACAATAATCCCTACGAGAACACCGCCGAACACCTCTAATGGTGTATGTCCGATTAATTCTTTTAAACGAGCTTGGGACAGATCTGACCCTTGGGACAATCGCTCAACCAGTTGATTAAGAACTTCTGCTTGTTTGCCAGCTGCTCTCCTGACTCCCGCAGCATCATATAAAACAACCATACCATAAACAGCAGAGACCGCAAAAATAGGAGAATTCCATCCATAATATTTCCCGATTCCCAAAGCTAAGGCACTGACCGTAGCAGAATGAGAACTTGGAAATCCTCCAGAACTTAATATAAGTTGAAGGTTGAATTTACCGGCCACAATTAAGTTTATAACAACTTTCAAAAGTTGGGCAGCAAGCCAAGCCGTTACTGCCGAAACAAGTATCGCGTTATAGAAAATTCCCGGAAAAATGGGCATGGTAGCACCCTCTTTCAATGCTGGCGTTGTTCGATATAAACAGCGAGATCGCCAAGAAACTCAGCGCGGTTATCCAGCGGCTTTAAGGCGGATTGAGCTCCTTGAATTTGAGCATGCAGCACGCGTTTCGCTTCTTCAAGGCCCAATATCGAGACGTAAGTTGCTTTCTCTTGACGTTGGTCACTGCCTGCGGGTTTACCAAGGGTCTCGCTGTCTCCAGTTACATCTAAAATATCGTCTTTTATTTGAAAGGCCAACCCTATAGCTTGAGCATACTTGGTTAAGGCCCCAATCTGCTCCTCGCTGCCTCCCGCTAATATCCCGCCAAGACGGGCGGAAACTGTCAATAAAGCACCCGTCTTCGCTTTATGTATTTCTTCGATCTCTGCCAAAGAAAGTTTTTTTCTTTCCCCTGCAATATCTAGAACTTGTCCTCCCACCATTCCGTTTTTTCCTGCAGCAACAGCCACTTCACGGATAACTCGAAGCTGCCTTTCGGGTTGAGCAAGAATCGGATCGGCGAGAAATTCAAAAGCATAGGTTAACAACCCATCCCCTGCCAAAATTGCATTGGCCTCTCCAAAAACCTTATGATTAGATAATCTTCCCCTTCTATAGTCATCATTATCCATTGCCGGTAAATCATCATGAATTAGAGAATACGTATGAATTAACTCCAGAGCGATAGCGGCGGGTAAAATCTTTTCCGGATCTCCCCCCACTGCTTTCGCCGAAGCTAAAGCTAAAACTGGCCGGATACGCTTACCTCCTCCAACCAGAGAATAGGACATGCTTTCACTTAGTTTATCCTTGCCCCAGGGCATTTGAGCAAGATACTTCTCAATCATAGATAGATACTGTTGAAAGGTTTCCTGGAACACTTCTCTCTCATCCTTTCACATCGAAACTAATGGGCTGAATCTGAAGTTGTCCATCAGGATCTTCAAGTAAAACCTGCATTTGTTTCTCCGCCTGATTTAGCACCCTGGAACAATGTTGGACGAGAGCAACACCAACTTTAAAATAGTTCAAAGCGTTTTCCAAGGGAAGGTCTTTCTGTTCAAGGGCCTTAACAAGGGATTCTAATCGTTCAAATCCAGTTTCCAAAGAAATAGCGTCTCTTTCTTCTGATATATCAAAATCGAGAAGCTCCTCATTCATATTATTCAATCTCCTTCTCTGTTACCTTGCAGACCAACCGTCCCTCACTTAACTGAACGCGAATCTGTTCCAGTAACTCGACATTTGCAGCCGAACGAAGAAGTTTTCCTTCTTCATTATAGGCCAAAGAATAACCTCGGCCTAAGATCGCTAACGGACTTAGTAAATCCAATTTTGCCGCCAATAAATTTAGTATACCATTTTTATCATTGACAAATCTAGTCATGCCTTCCTGAAGACGCATGTGAAGGCTATCCAAACGCTGGCGATTCTGGTCTATTCTCCAAAACGGATCCTTAAGCGGGCCCTTATTAGCGATCCCCGCAAGCTGTTGGCGTTTACGTTCAATTTGCGCTTCCAAACCATTCTTCAAACGAGTTCGCAATTGCTCGACTTGCAGCTGCAAATCAACCAGTATGGGAACAGCGAGTTCAGCCGCTGCCGAGGGAGTTGGAGCTCTCAAATCTGCCACGTAATCAGATATGGTTACATCAGTCTCATGTCCAACTGCCGAGATAATGGGTATTCGGGAGGCCGCTATTGACCTTGCAACAATTTCCGTGTTGAAGGCCCACAATTCCTCGAGAGAGCCGCCGCCTCGTCCGATAATAATAACGTCAACTGCTTCTGAACGGTTTAAACGATCAATTGCCTGGGCAATTTCTTGCGGAGCCAATTCACCTTGTACAGCAGCAGGTGCCAAAACCCATGAAAGCTTTGGATGACGTCGCCCCATAACATTGATTATATCTCGAATAACTGCTCCTGTTGGGCTGGTTACAATCCCAATACTGCGAGGATAAGCAGGAATCTTTCTTTTTCGCGCAGGGTCAAATAATCCCTCTGCGGCCAGCTTTTTTTTAAGCTGCTCAAAGGCTAAGTAGAGTTGTCCTAGACCACTTGGTTCCATTTCCTCAACATAAAATTGTACCGTTCCCTCACGATCATAAATGCGCAGATTGCCGCGTACCAGGACTTTCAATCCATCAGACGGGGCAAAACGAACTCTTTCTGAACGACTTTTAAACATAACGGCTTTTAAACTGGAAAACTCGTCCTTCAAGGTGAAATACCAATGCCCTGAGGCACGATGATTCTTAAAGTTCGAAAGCTCCCCGCTGATCCAACAATTTTGAAAATCTTTTTGTTCCTGAAGAACTTGACCGATTTGACCCACAAGTTCAGATACCGACCATATTTTGGGCACAACCTTCACCTCAAAATCATTATACCATTAGAAAAGCGGATCGAGTCAAGCTTTCCGGACCTCACCAAAAACAGCAGATTAGTTCAAAGCTGAACGCCTTCGTATTTGTGGGGTCTTGCCATAAACAAAGCGGCCGTTGCAAATGCATAAGTGCCACTCGTAAAACAAAAACCATGCATAAATAGTGGTATAAATCATCCACTTAAATGCATGGTGTTGTTTAATTATCTTACCCAACCATAAATTCATAGCTAGTTCTTATTGATCAGTCATAAGCAGCAGATGATAAATCAATACCCGATGTGCCTTTAACTTATCTTCACTCTTAAAGTCTGCTTTGTACTACGGCAACAGTTTCTGCACAAATTGCAGCAGCCTGTTCAAATAACCGAGTCCGTTCGGCCTTAACCCTTTCTTGGTATTCCTGATCTTTTATCTGAGGCAGATTAATATCGACACTAAGCATCGCCGATTTCAGAGCGTTTTCTGCCAAATAAGCAGCGACTCCTACATCACTAATGGCACCCTTATTTCCAATTGGGGCTAATTCTTGAGCCAATTGCAAAACTTTAAAACAATTTTGGGCAATTCCCAGCGGTGTATTGGTAGCTGAGACCAATACTTCCTGCAGCTTATTAGCCCTCATCACTTTTTCTTCTTCAGTACCCTTTGGTAATTTTAAAACCGCCATAAAATTTGAGAACTCGGCTATATCTTGACTGAGTCCTTTTTTTAAGAGGTCCAGAACCATTTCCGCCTGTACTAAAATCTCTTTTACCTTTGGCTCAACCTCTTTATATTTCTCCTTGCCAATGGTTAGATTAGCGACCATACATGTCATTGAAGCCGCAAGAGCGCCAACATAGGCAGAAACACTTCCCCCACCCGGCGTTGGCGAAGAACTGGCGGATACCGTTAAAAATTCCTCTGTTGTCCATTGCCAGATTTGATTTGAGTCCATTATCGCTTACCTCCTTGCAGGACAATTCCTTTAAGAACATTGCGCATGATCAAAGCTGTTGTTAAAGAGCCCACTCCGCCGGGAACAGGAGAAATCAGGTCAGCTACCTCTTTGACGGCCTCAAAATCCACGTCTCCGCAAATTCCTTCCGGTGTTTCATTAATTCCTGCATCAACGACAATGGCACCTTGTTTAATCATATCTTTCTTAATTAATTTGGCACGTCCTACTGCAGCGATGACGATATCTGCCTGGCGAGTAAAGGCACCAAGATCCGGTGTTTTAGAATGGCAAATAGTTACGGTGGCGTTATGTTTTAGAATTAAGAATACTAACGGCTTACCAACCGTTTCTCCACGGCCAACGATGACGACATGCTTGCCTGCAATTTGTACACCTGAACGAACAAGCAGCTCAATACAACTCTGTGGAGTAGCCGGGAACAATCCTTCCTCACCGCTTAAAATATAACCTCGATTAATCGGGTGCACCCCGTCAACATCTTTATCCGGGCGAACAGCTGCCATGATTTTTTCTTTGGCAATACCTTTGGGAAGAGGGAGCTCAATCATTATCCCATGGACATTCTGATCTTGGTTAAGTTTTTCGATTTGAGCCAGAACTTCAGCTTCAGGCGTACTGCCAGACATAACAAACAATTCGAAGGCCATGCCCAGACTTTCACTGACTTTTTGCTTTGATCGAGCATAAACTACGGATGCCGGATCATCTCCAACCAAGATTACTGCGAGCTTTGGTTGGATACCTTTTTCTTTCCACTGAACGATCTCCTCACGAATTTCTTCTTTCAGAACTTTTGCTACTGCCTTTCCATCTAGTAGTTGAGCCAATTGACACACTCCTCTCATTATTTTGGCTATACCTTGTACCACCCATCACAAGTTAATTCGGGCTCATTAGTTGTAATATTATAAAAAGACTGAAATCTTTTAATCGAATTTAGGCTGAATTCGTTTGACAAACAAAATTCAGCCTAAAAATTTAGTATTATTTCGTTTTTAGGTAAGCATCAATACCGGCAGCAGCCTTTTTACCGGCACCCATGGCCAGAATAACTGTCGCTGCACCTGTAACAATGTCTCCACCGGCGAAAACGCCAGATTTCGAAGTCATTAGTGTCTCTGGATCTGCGACAATATTACCGCGCTTATTTAATTCTAAGCCAGGTGTCGATGTCGTTACTAACGGATTAGGGCCTTGTCCAATCGCTACGACGACAGTATCCATTTCAATCTCAAATTCCGAACCAGCAATAGGTACCGGGGCGCGTCGTCCGGATGCATCCGGTTCTCCCAGTTCATAACGTAGGCAAGTTAAACTTTTCACCCAGCCCCGTTCATCCCCTTCAATGGAAACAGGATTCGTCAAAAGACGGAATTGAATTCCTTCTTCCTCAGCATGTTCAAGCTCTTCTTTCCGAGCCGGCATTTCGTCACGTGAGCGACGGTAAATGATATAAACATTTTCAGCACCTAAACGCAGCGCTGTACGCGCTGAATCCATGGCCACGTTTCCAGCGCCGAGAACCGCCACATTCTTTCCAACTTTAACAGGGGTTGCATAGTCCGGGAATTTATATCCCTTCATTAAATTCGTTCTGGTCAGAAATTCATTAGCTGAATATACACCATTGAGATTTTCTCCAGGGATATTCATAAAATAGGGCAAGCCTGCACCTGTGCCGATGAATACGGCATCATAGCCGTTTGCCATTAGTTCATCTACAGAAGTTACTTTTCCCACAACTTGATTGGTGAGGATTTCAACTCCCATTTGTTTTAAGGTATCAATTTCCGTTTGCACAATGTCTTTAGGAAGACGAAACTGAGGAATACCATACATCAGAACGCCTCCGGCAACGTGCAGCGCTTCAAAAATCGTAACAGCATGTCCAGCTTTCGCTAAATCGCCGGCACAGGCTAAGCCTGCTGGTCCTGCACCAATAATTGCAACTCGTTTTCCGCTCGGTTCAGTTTTTTCCATCTCAGCTTTTTTCGATTTCATACCATAATCTGCTGCAAAACGTTCAAGACGTCCGATAGCTACAGGCTCCCCTTTTATGCCCAGAATACATTTACTCTCACATTGACTTTCTTGAGGACAAACTCGGCCACATATTGCAGGTAAGGAATTCTTGATTTTTAAAACTTTAGAAGCTTCCTCAAAGTTTTCCTCAGCAATTTGTTTAATAAAATCTGGAATTAACACTTCCACTGGGCAGCCAGTGCGGCATAATGGTTTTTTACACTGCAGACAGCGCTGAGCTTCCTCAACAGCCATCTCTTTAGTATAGCCCAGAGCAACCTCTTCAAAGTTATGCGCTCTGACCTTTGAATCTTGGCAGGGCATTTCGTGACGGGGTATTTTGTTCGCGGCCATTAATGATGCCCTCCTTCGTGATGACATTCTAGACGAGCCTTAGCTCGATTTTCTTCATCTTTGTAAAAGGCGAGGCGCTTCATAGCCAAATCAAAATCAACCAAATGACCATCAAACTCAGGACCGTCGACACAAGCGAATTTTGTCTCATTGCCAACGCTGATACGGCAAGCACCACACATACCAGTTCCATCAACCATAATTGGATTCATGCTGACAATAGTTTTTATACCTAAAGGCCGAGTATACTCTACAACCGCCTTCATCATTACCATTGGACCAATTGCCCAAATAGCAGCGATTTTGTGCCCTTCGCTTAAGACTTTTGCTAAACCATCGGTCACAAATCCTTTTACGCCGGCACTGCCATCATTGGTAGCAATGACTACCTCGTTGCTCACGGCGCGCATTTCTTCTTCCAAAATCAAGAGATCTGCGCTCCTGGAACCCAAGACCGAAATCACATGATTGCCGGCAGCCTTTAATCCCCTAGCAATGGGATGAATCGGAGCGATCCCCAGACCTCCGCCGATACATACAACTGTACCATAGTTTTCAATTTCAGAAGCAACTCCCAAGGGGCCGACAAAATCTTGGAACGCATCGCCTTCATTCATCGTAGTAATGATCGCCGAGGAGTATCCCACATCTTGAACAACAATAGTAATTGTTCCTTTTTCACGATTATAATCCATGACAGTCAGCGGAATTCGCTCGCCAACCTCATCAACCCGGACAATTACGAATTGTCCGGGCTCAACCTTAGCAGCTACAGCCGCAGCTTCAACTTCCAGCAAGGCTATACCTTGAGCCAAAAGTCTTTTTTTAACAATACGGTACATTTGACTCCTCCTCAATGTCCATAGTAATTATCTTATATTTAATTATTTATTCGATATCTTCAGGTCAATATCCTTCAAAAATAGTTTAATAAAATGTATATAAAAAAATCATTTATTAAAGTATTTAAACTCATAAGAAAATTAATATAATTAGCTGCCACTCGGTGATTTAAAATCCTTCGAATTAGCAATTGAGTCCATGGATTTTTTTGGCATCGACAATCCACCATCAGTCGCTTTAGTATTTCCTTTCGCCACGCTGTCTACGATTCGATCAAGGATTCCGTTGACAAATTTCGCCGATTCTTCCCCTCCAAAGGATTTGGCTAATTCTATGGCTTCATTAAGACTCACTCTGCCTGGTATATCGGATCGAAAAAGAATCTCGCAGGTAGCTAGACGTATGACATTGCGGTCAACATTGGCCATTCTCCCAATTGTCCAGCCTTGAGCAAAGGCGGCAATGGTTTTATCAATCTCCTCTAAATGAGCAATTGTATCATCGACAAGTTCTTGCGCAAAAATCTTACTGCTCTCCGGTACTTTAAATTCTTCCGCCCAACGCTCAACTTCTGCTGAAGTTTTCAGAGCTTCTTTTGTCAGGTCTTTTTGAAACAGCACCTGTAATGCCGTTTCACGAGCTAATCTACGGCTCAAGGATTATTCCTCCTACTACTTGTTTATTGTTTTTTCCAGCCAAGTCATAATATCCTGATGATCATCTTGGCGTTTACCTATTATAAATCCCAGAATAACAAAAAATATAAGTACCACTGTGCGCCAAAAACCCAGAGTCACTATCAATAGCCCCAATGCAAAGCCACTAACAGTTCCGATAAATTTACCAGGATGATGTTCTAAGGCCCACATGACAAACCCAGAGATTTTCTCTCCTATGCTTTGCCAAAAATTACTCATCGAACACGTGCCGTGCGCACTTTTTCCAAGCGCCGCACCAGCACTTTCACCTCTGTTACTCTGATTCCAGTATATAGTTCAACATCCTCTTTTACTTTTTCTTTCAGCTCTTTTGACAGCTGAGGTATTAAAACCCCTTGCTCATATTGGCATGAGACAGTAATTTGAAGACCTGCATCACGCTCCCTGAACGTTGATTGAATCTCCATGACACCAGTAAGTGCTTTCGCACTGCGGGCAATAATCTCTTCAAGTGCTTCCTGGGAAATTCGAACCTCCCCTCCGCTTGAAGGTGTTTGGAAGGTACGATTAGAGTTATCATGTGGTTTTAGGAGCAGGAGCAATCCCCCTAAAAGCAAGAAAGCGGCCGCCGCTAAACTCTCCCAAGGATTCCATTTAAGCCAATGGAGTCCCTGAAGCAACAACATATAAGGGAGTCCCCACCCAGTGGCCATGGCAAATATCCAAAGTGCCCCCAGAACCATGAGAACTCCCAAAATAAAGGCTAACAAGTGTCGTCCTCCTTTCAGAAACCCCCCCTGGAATTCCAGGGGGGGCCTTTTTTACTTCAGACGGAAGTCTTCTTCTTTGCTTTCCGATACCGATTTGAAGTTAACCCCTTGTACATGTACATTTGCTTCCACAACCCTCAAACCGGTCATACTTTCAATGGCATCCTTAACAGCCTCTTGAACCTTATAAGCGACTTCCGGAATTGATACTCCATACTCCACAACAATAAAAAGATCTACGGCAACCTCGTGTTCGCCAACCTCGACTTTAACCCCTTTGGATAAATTTTTATTTCGCCCTAACATTTGCGCAAGGTCCCCCACAAATCCTCCGCTCATACCAACGACACCCTCAACGTCTGAAGCTGCTAATCCGGCAATGACCTCCACAACCTCATCGGCGATACGGATGGACCCCAAGGAGTTCTCCGTTTCAAGACTTTCCACTATTTACACCTCCCGCTGCAAATCAATATTCATATAAGTTCAAATCCGAGTTAGAGTTAACCCAAGACCTCGATCAGATCAGCAAAAAGATAAACCCAAGTATCCTCTAATCGTTGCTATTATAACAAATCAAGGGCATTCTGGCAAAGATTATTGTTTACATCTTTGAAGATACCCTCGATTGAGAATCAATAATTAAGTTTTATCTGTGCTTGTAAATCTATTAGACCTATTCTCCAAGAATACGACGCTGAATAAAATTCGTATAAACTTCCCCGCGCCGATAAAAGGCGTTCTCTAAAACTTTTAAATGGAATGGTATGGTGGTATGAATTCCTTCAATTACAAATTCCTCAAGGGCTCGTTTCATCCTCTGGATAGCTTCCTGTCTGGTAGCCCCCCAAACGATCAGCTTTCCAACCATAGAATCGTAGTAAGGGGAGACTGCATAACCTTGATAAGCAGCGCTGTCCACCCGGACTCCCGGCCCTCCGGGAGCATGATACAATTTCAGCGTACCCGGTGAAGGCATGAAATTTTTGTCTGGATTCTCAGCATTAATTCGGCACTCAATGGCCCAGCCGCGAATTTCAATATCCGCCTGCGTATAGCCTAATGGTTCTCCTGCTGCTAAGCGAATTTGTTCTTTCACCAAATCAAGACCTGTTACAAGTTCTGTGACCGGATGTTCAACCTGGATCCTGGTGTTCATTTCGATGAAATAAAAATTTCCATGGCGATCAAGCAAAAACTCAATGGTCCCGGCATTGGAGTAATTTGCCGATTTGGCAGCTTTCACGGCAACCGCACCCATTTTAGCCCTCAATTCAGGAGTTAAGGCGCTGGACGGTGATTCTTCCAAGAGCTTCTGGTGACGGCGCTGCAGAGAGCAATCTCTTTCTCCCAGATGTACAACTTCACCATATTTATCCCCCAGGATTTGAATTTCAATATGCCTGGGTTCTTCGACATATTTTTCCAGATAAACATCAGAGTTGCCAAAAGCCGCCTGAGCCTCTGTTTGAGCAGCTTGAATTGCTTTACTCAGCTCCTTAACATTCTGAGCAACTCGCATTCCTTTACCACCGCCTCCTGCCGAGGCTTTTATTAAAACTGGATAACCGATACTTTCAGCAACTGTTTCGGCCATGTGCAGGTCTTTAATAATGTCCTTTGATCCCGGAACAACCGGTACTCCTGAATCAATCATCGTTTTTCGGGCTACGGCCTTATCGCCCATCATCTCTATGGCTTGCGAGGATGGTCCAATAAAGGTTATTCCGCAAGACTCGCAAATCTCAGCAAAACGAGCGTTTTCAGATAAAAATCCATAACCGGGATGAATCGCATCAACACCTGTTAATTCGGCCGCACTGATGATATTAGGAATATTCAAATAGCTTTTAGAGCTTGCAACCGGTCCAACACACACCGCCTCATCTGCGGCCTTCACGTGTAAAGCTTCTCGATCTCCTTCAGAAAACACGGCGACAGTTTCAATATCCAATTCATGACAGGCCCTAATGACACGAAGGGCAATTTCTCCTCGATTTGCAACCAGGATTTTTTTAAACATGCCTCTACTCCTTATTTTTCGATGATAAACAGCGGCTGACCATATTCTACCGGTTGCCCGTTCTCGACAAGAATTTCAAGTAACTTTCCTTCGACATCCGATTCGATTTCATTCATCAATTTCATAGCTTCAATAATACAAACAGGCTGACCAATGCTGATTTGCTGTCCTACTTCAACAAAAGGATCCGCATCCGGCGCTGAAGCATGATAAAAGGTTCCTACCATGGGAGCAGTTATGGTTTCAATATTTTCCCGCTTCGCTATATCCGTAGAAACAAGAGGTTCTTCGCTGCTTACCTCAGCCTGGACATTGGGGCTCACCGCAAGACTTGTTTTAACTTCCTGCCGGACAGGTGCGGCAACCGGGACACAAGATTGCGAGTTTGTCCCCTTGCGAATAGCTATTTTCACCCCATCACTTTCCAGATTTAACTCACTTATCTCCGTATCGTCGATTATCTTAATTAATTCTTTAATTTCCTTCAAGTTCATTTTTAAATCCTCCTTAGATAATCCCGTCTTCCATAGTTCACTCGCAGCCTTTGTATCCTTAGGCACATTGGTGCCAGTTTGAATTTCCCTGTTAGGAAGCATGCCCTTTTTTCTATCTTCAAAAAACTTCTTAGCAATTTGAGGAAACATAGCAAAATTCATAACATCCTCGGGGGAATTAGCTAACCCTAAACTATCCCGTTCGGCTTTCTCCATCCCCGGTTCTAAACTATCTGCCGGACGTATAGTCATAGGCTCCTCGTCACCAATGATTTTTCTTTGGATATCAAGATTCATTGGAGCCGGCGGACGGCCATACAAACCGCGAACATAAGCCTTTACTTCACCAGGCACTAATTTATATCTTGCCCCGCTTAGAACATTTAATACAGCCTGAGTTCCAACAATTTGACTTGTAGGAGTGACCAGAGGCGGATAGCCCAACTCCGCCCGAACCTTAGGAATTTCCTCCAACACGTCATGAATACGGTCAAGGGCCCTTTGCTCTTCCAATTGAGAGACTAAATTCGAAATCATTCCGCCAGGAACTTGATGTTCGAAAACCCTCATATCAGTAATTCGTGTGATCCCACGTTCAAAACCGCGGCTTTTGCGCAAAGCTTCAAAGTACTTCGAAATATGGAACAAATGTCTAAGATTCAAACCGCTGTCGTAGTCGGAATCTTGAAAAGCTCGAACTACTGTTTCCACTGGCGGCTGGCTTGCTCCAAACGCTAAAGGAACACTCGCCGTATCGATAACATCAACACCGGCTTCTGCGGCCTTTAAATAAGCTCCAACAGCCATTCCGCCAATATAATGACTGTGCAGATGAACCATAATTCCCAGTTTCTTTTTCAGGAGGGAAACTAACTCGTAAGCTTTAAAGGGTGTCAGAAGTCCAGCCATATCCTTTATACAAATGGAATCTGCGCCCAGTTCCGCAAGGGCTGTGGCAGTTTCCAGATAATGATCAATGGTGTGTACAGGACTCATGGTATAAACAACAGATGCTTGAACATGAGCTCCTGCCTTTTTAGCCGCTTCCATGGGAACAACCATATTTCTCACATCATTGAGTGCATCAAAAATCCGAATAATATCAATGCCGTTTTTTACGCTGAGAGAGACAAACTCTCGTACCACATCATCGGGATAGTGTTGATAACCTACTAGGGACTGCCCCCTAAGCAGCATTTGTAAAGGAGTCTTACGAACCCGACGTTTAATCTCCCGCAGGCGTTCCCAAGGATCTTCACCTAAAAATCGCAGACAAACATCAAAGGTGGCTCCTCCCCATACTTCCAGAGAAAAATACCCTGCCTCGTCCAGCTCTTCTAAAATCGGCAGCATATCCTCTGTACGCATACGAGTAGCCCAAAGGCTTTGATGAGCGTCCCTTAGTGTCGTATCTGTAATTTTAATCGGTTTCACTGCCGTTGCCCCTCTCTTAAGTTGTTTTTTTATCTTATTTAAGACGATACTTTACCTAAGTAAAACATATCTCTTATTATATGGGGCAGCGTTGCTATTTTCAACGCAGGAATGTAAAGTATATTGTATTTTACTTCCCTACGGAAAAATTCAGTTGTTTTATATCAGCATGGTCCAGCATTAAAAAGCTGTCACGCCAGTGGCAGCTTTTTAATGCATAAACTTTTTCATTCAATTGTAAAACTCCCACTTCTACAAGGGGGAGTGGTTCCCATACCTTGCTTCAGTGGGGGAGAGTCTATCCTTCAGCGCAATAGTATTTATTATGGGCTAGGCGCTTTCGCCAGCGAATTCCCGATGTTCAGCTTTGACTGAACGAGTTCACTCAAGGTACTTCTTCACAATTCGCAACAGTTCATCTGGGCGGAAAGGTTTTGAAATAAAATCTGCAGCTCCCCGCTGCAAGGCATCAGATACCGTAGCTTCACTGGCTACGGCACTACAAATGATTACTTTGGCTGAGGGATCAATCTTTAATATTTCCTCAAGTGCTGCCAGGCCGTCAAGTTCCGGCATAGTGATATCCAGAATCGTTAAAATGGGTCTATAAGTTCTAAAGAGCTCAACAGCTTGCAAACCGTTTTCAGCTTCCAAAGTTTCGGGAAGACCTTTACGTGCTAGAATTTCGCCGATCATTAAGCGCATAAAGCTAGCATCATCCGCGATTAAGATTCTTTTCATTCGGAGTTTCTCTCCTTTAACCAGGACTTTAGCCCCAAGACTTCAGCCCAATCTATAGTAAATTCGTGCTCAATGTTGATTTTCCTGCTCACGAGTTCGAATTTTTATTGAGGAATTTATCCACTCACTGTTTTGTTGATATCATAATCTTATCCAAACTTACTTTTGTAACTCGCACAACAACCTCTTGAATAAGACTGATTTCGTTAGGCGTTAAACCTGAAGCATAAACAATCACTGTTACATTATCTGGGCAGACATCTGTAACCAGATCTTTAAATCCCTTAATCTTTAAGAGATTTTCGATTTCATCTTCTTTTTCAATCTTCGAACTAAGTGCCAGCCATTGTTCCTGGGCTTGAATTTTAGTTTTTTCCACCGTTGAATCCAGCAATTCTGAGACCATTGATTTCGTTTCCTGCCGAAACTGATCTCTCTTTAAACGATAATTTACAAAATAGTTTTCTCCGGTTCCATTCGGCTGAATGGTCTCATATTGGATTTTAATTGACGAATCAACAAGCGATGAAGAAAATTTGGTTGTCGGCTTCGCTGCAGCCACATGCCGCGGGCTATTAATCCAAACCCATAACGCCCCCAAAATTATGATTAAACAAACAGCTAATCCCAATACTCTCCATAATTGCAGAAAATTATTTATGATCATTAGAGGCTTGCGCAGTTTACTCTTCACATTATTCTCCCCCCATTGGAACCACAGTAATTTTAGCGCTGGGAATACTCAAGAGAGTTTGAACTGACGTATGAATCGCTTCCCTTACCTTAGGATCACGAGCCCCCTCGGCAATTACCAGTACTCCAGCTACCTCAGGACGATCTTCCATCACCATAACCGGTTGAGAGGAACCATTGGGCATAACTACTTGATTGTTCTCCGTAACCTGTGTTGTTTCTCGAGTTCCTCCTGTTTTATCTGTCTCTTTAGATGTGTTCTTCGTGACATTTTGATTGCGGGCATATTCGGTCTTTAGTCCCGTTGCTAAACTTACGGATACCTGAACTTTACCCACACCATCCATTAATGATAAATTCGCTTGAAGTTTGCTCTCTAATTCTTTTTCCAAAGCAGTGATTTTCGAACCTGAGGCTGCTATCGACGAGCTTGTAGGCACGGCTTGCGTTTTGGACATAGGATTTTCCGGACCTTTGCCCAAATAGATAAAGGACATGCCTATAGCGACGAGTGCTACTAACCCCACTAAAGTTTTTTCCGAAGAAATATATTTTGTCAGATTCACAAATTGCTGCCTCCTTCCAAACTAACATTTTAAGTTTCTTGAACATGAATTAGGTCTTTCGACAAGCTCATCAAGGCCGAAATTTTATCTCGTACTTCTTCACATCGAGAAGATTGCGATTTGACATCAGGCTGTGATCCAATTTCTATGGGTTGAACGGGTTGTATTCCAGCTTTATCTAACGATAACGTTACATTAATGTCCGAAATCTTTGGCTGATCGGTCATACCCCCTCCACCCTCTGCAAATTTTATAACCACGACGGCAGATTTAACGTCTTTTGTCCCAAGGGCCAATGCTTTTATCTGGTTTTCGAGAATTTGCTGGTATTGTCCCTGTACAGCATCCCGCCCGACATTCATCTCCTGTCCTTCGGCAATTGTTGGCAGGTCTTGGGGTACTGAAGCACTCCAAGCAGGCACTCCCATTGCCAGCGGGGTATGTAAAAAGGTCGTAATAGGAGAAAGTACTGCTGAAATCACAAACAACCCCATAACCATTTGCACAAATCCCCGCATGGATTTATTCGGTAAAAGCATTTCCAGAAAGGTTGCCATAAGCAAGATCAACGCTAAATTCCGCACCAGGTCTTGCAGCGTCTGCACCCTATCTCCTCCTCAATGCAGCATTACAGATAATGTTCCCGTTCCGATTACCACCGCAATTGTCATAAAAAACATAATTCCCACCGAAGCAACAGTTACCAAAATAAAGATTAAACTTTTGGACATATCCTGAAGACTGTCTGCCAAGGCCTTTTCCCCAAGCGGTTCTATTAAAGCAGCAGAAATTCGAAACACAAGGATCATGGTTAAAAGCCGAAGCAGAGGACCTAGGCAAATTACGATAATTGCCAGCAAGGCAACAATTCCCACTGCATTTTTTAACAACAGCCCTGAAGTTATGACTAATTCTACGGCATCCTTAAAAAACTTCCCTACCACCGGAACAAGATCAGCCGAATATTTGGCTGTTCTAAATGCGACACTGTCGGCTACTCCTCCCGTGACTCCCTGAACAGTCATAATGCCGATAAATATTGTCAGGATTACTCCTAAGGAAATTTTTCCCACAAATTCAAAGAGCCCTGCCAGCTTACTGAGTTTGAACTCCTTAGAGATTTGATTAAAAAGCTTTAATACGGCAGCCAGAAAAAAGAGCGGTAAAATAACCGTTTTAATAATTGTTGCTAAGACAGTCAAACTCCCCAAGATAAGCGGTTTAAAGAGCGCTGCACTGGTGAGATTTCCCATAGTAATTAATAACGTCATCATCACCGGAAACAAGGTTTGCATTAACCCTACCATTTGATCAATAACACCCGATGCAATAGTCAAGGCCTCACGAAAAGAGGTAAGCGCTATACTCAGAAGAACAAGATATGTCATAACTTGAGCTGTTTTGCCAACATTTCCGCTGAAGGCAGTTTGGAGTTGATTTAAAATTCCTCCTAAGGCTGCGAGCACGAGAAGTTTTCCAATTAAAGGAACATTAGCAGATATTTGGCGGGCTAAAATTCCAAGCAGTAACTGACCAAATTTCTCAGGTGATAAGTTTAATGTTCCGCTCTTTAAATCCTCAAACATTTGACTTAAGGAAAAACCGGTTCCACTTTGGGCATCCCGATCCAGTTGGTCCAGAAAGCCCCGCAGTTGACTTAAATCAATCTGTCGGGAAAGTTCCACCTTAGGCAGCTGCTGTGTGGGAATTTCAGCGGCAAACACGTTAGGAGTTGTCCCACTCAATAAGACAATAAGGAAAAGAATCACTTTAATTATAGCTACCCTCAAATGCATCACCACCTCACGGAACAAGTCTCACTAAGGATTCTGTTATGGCAACAATAATTGGCAACGCTAAAACTATAACCCCAACTTTGGCAGCAATCTCAATTTTTGTCGCCAAGGCTCCTTCGCCTGCATCTCGACAAATTTGGGCTCCAAACTCGGCCAAATAGGCCACACCCACAATTTTTAAGACAATCATTAAATAATAAGAACTTATATTGGCTTGATCCGCCAACGTTTGCAGCAGGTCAATAATGACTTTGATTTTGCTCAAAATTAGGATAAATATAGTGGCACCGGCGAGAATAGAAAGTTGTAACGCTATTTCAGGACGGAACTGTTTTAAAACAACACTTATGATGGTGACAATAAGGGCTAGTCCGACGATTTGCCATATTTCCACATCTTGTCCCCCTAATATAGGTTAAAAACGCTTTTTACTAAGGTAAATAATTCTGCGATGGATTGTACCACTATATAGAGAACCACAATCACGCCGATAATGGTTACACCTTGAGCCATTTCCCCTCTTCCGGATTGATTTAAAACGGAAGCCAGAACCCCAACTAAAATCCCAATCCCGGCTACTGTAATAATTAAATTGAAGCTCATTCTTTCGACTCCTCTCTTGGTTATATTAAAATGAGCACTCCTGCAACTCCGCAAAGGAACCCTAAATAGGACCACATTTTGGCTTGCTTTTCTGACCATAATCCTACTTGATCTTTCAGCATTGAAAGCTGGCGCAAGACAAGCTGCAATTGCTTCTGCTGTTCTTGACTGTCAGATCGTCCTAATCCTCTGCCAATATCTCGAATCACCCGCCAATCTTCTTCTTTTAAACAAAACCGGGATCTTTGCAGAGATGTCTCTTCATTCCAGGCTTTTCCTGCCGATTCTCCCCTCTCTAAACGCAGCTGAAGGGCAGAGAAAAAATCTTGCCATGGCGGACTCGTTCGTTCCTTTAAGACACAAAATGCCTCAGGTAAAGGGGTTGACCCCCAAACAATTTCTGTCTCCAAAAGAGTAAGAGCGACTAAAAATCCTCTAAGTTCTTCCGGTCTGCGTCGAACTCGCTGAGCAAGCCAGAGTCCCATAGATCCACAGCCGGCAATAAGGACAATACATCCGAACACGATCATTAAAGGCTCCTCCCCGTTTTAAGGTCATAAACTCCTGCAATGGTACCCGGTCCGGTTTGTCTATTCAGCACAACCAATCGTTCAAACACTCCTTCCTCAAGTAATTGAGCTAAGGTTGGTCTTGTTTTAGCTTCTTCCAGAGAACTTGCATGAGCCGTACATAAAATTCGCACCCCTGTACGCAAGGCATCTTTTAAGGCTTCAACCTCATCAAGATGCCCCAGCTCATCCATAACGACAACTTGGGGAGCCATAGAACGAATCAACATTGATAAACCGTATGCCTTGGGGCAGCCGTCGAGTACGTCCGTACGATAACCAAGATTGTAAGAGGCTGCCCCCTGATTCATTCCGGCAAGCTCCCCCCGTTCATCGATAACTCCCACGTTCTTTCCCTCAAGTCCCAGGTGGGGGACCCCATTGCTTATTAACCGAATAAGGTCACGCAGAAGAGTTGTTTTTCCGGCCCGCGGCGGAGAAATTACCAAGGTATGATAGATGAAGCCGTCCTTACGGCATAGTTTGGGCAAAATCCTCAGCCCTTGTCCTTGAATATCACGGGCAAGGCGAATATTCAAAGAAGAAATATGCTTTAGCTTGAGTAGTTTACCTTTTTGCAGAACCGCCTCTCCCGTGACTCCAACCCGATTTCCTCCCGGCAGGGTTAAAAAGCCCTGCCGCAAATCTTCTTCTACTGCATAAACGGAACTTTGAGTCATCTTCTCCAAAGCCGCTGTCAAATCGGCCATGGTAATACAATAGGCTTTGTCCGGCGATGTAGTTTGTCCTTCGCAGTTAAGAAACAGGTCTTTATCCGACGTTCTGAGCATTAAGGGTTGACCAACTCGTAATCGTATTTCTTCAGCCTCCAGGAACTCAAAACCTTGAATTTTATGAAAAATCGAGCAAACTGTTTCACCAAACCATCTCGCCATATCTCCCCAACCCGTTGACTTTTGCTCAGACCGTGAAGGCGATACGTTTTTTGCTTGGATGACAGATAACTGATAATGCAGCGACACGCCTTTGCCCCCCTTAATTGAAGGTATGTCCTCTCAGGCAATTTTAGACATGTTCAAAAGGGAAAAAGTATTTATCTTTATAAAAACGGGGGTGTTGTAAAACGAACTTAAGTAGTTCGTTTTACAACACCCCGTTTTTGTGCTCCAAAGTGAGTAAAACTCGAAGCGCTCTTAAATTGAAACCAATACCGGCAAAATCATTGGGCGGCGATGAGTCTTCTCCCAAAAATAATTTCCGAGACTATCTCGAAGAGCGCCTTTTAACGTCACCCACTCTATTTGATCCTTTTCCAGCTGAACCGTTAATGCACTATTACCTACTTTTTGAGCTCCCTCAATCAATTCCCCTGCATCTTTCATAAAAGTAAACCCTCGGGAAATAATGTCCGGTCCGGATATGAGCGTGCAGGGTTTTGCTTTGGAAATAGCTGCCACGACAATAACGACACCATCTTGAGCAAGTTGTTGACGATCACGAAGCACAATCTGCCCCACGTCTCCCACGCCCAAGCCGTCGATATTTACGCTCCCGGCTTCTACACTTGCTCCAAATTCCATCCGATCTGCCGAAAGCTCAACTCTTGATCCAAGTTGAGTTAAGGCAATATCCTTATCCTCATAGCCCAGCATATACCCTATTCTGCGCAGGGCTACTTGATGCCGGACTTCTCCATGATGAGGTATCAAAAAACGAGGTCGGGCAAGACGAATAACTAGCTTGAGCTCCTCTTGATTGGCATGCCCAGATACATGGACCTGGCCCATCTCTTTGGTAACAACTTCGGCCCCAATTTGATAGAGATGATTGATTGTCTTGCCAACGAGTTTCTCATTTCCGGGTATCGGCGTTGCCGCGATAATCACCATATCACCGGTCTCGACTTTAATTTGACGATGACTCCCCGTCGCCATTCTGGTCAAAGCTGCCAGAGGTTCTCCCTGGCTCCCGGTAGTAAGCACCAGTAAGCCTGAGCGAGGAATTTTATCTACCTCCGAACTTTCTATTAAGATCTCCTGAGCAGGCAGTTTTAGATATCCCATCTCAATGGCTGTCCGAACAACACTTTCCATGCTCCTGCCAACAACACAAACTTTACGGCCGATATCAGCAGCAGCATCGATGGCTTGTTGAATCCGATGCACGTTGGAGGCAAAGGAGGCCAAAATAATTTTTCCTTCTGCCCGTTCAAACCATTCCCGCAAGGTTTTTCCTACAACCCTTTCCGACATAGTAACCCCTGGCCGTTCGGCATTCGTTGAATCACAAATCAGAGCCAGAATTCCTTCTTCTCCCCAACCGGCTAGTTTCCCCAGTTCCATATTCTGCCCATCAATGGGTGTATAGTCGACTTTAAAATCGCCGGTATAGACTACTCTACCGATAGGAGTAAGCAAGGAATACCCCACAGCATCCGGAATACTGTGGGTCACTCGAAAGGCTTCCACCTGAAAAGCCCCAGCCTGGATAAGTTCACCAGGTTCAATAGTGTGAACCAACGATTCCGGATAAGGGGCGCGCTCTTGAAACTTCGCCATCACCAAGCCAATCGTTAACTTTGTTCCGTAAATCGGTATATTCAATTTTGGCAAAATAAAGGGCAGGCCTCCAATATGATCTTCATGGCCATGGGTGATAAAGAGTCCTTTGATCCGTTCCCGATTTTTTTCTAAATAGGAGATATCAGGGATGACAAGATCAATCCCCAACAACTCCTCATCGGGAAACTTCACGCCTCCGTCAATGACAATAATTGAATCTTCATATTCAAGGACAATTATGTTTTTCCCTATTTCTCCGGTTCCTCCAAGAGGAATTACACTAAGTTTTGAAGTTTTGGAAGACAAACAAAAACACCTCCTATAGAACAACTAAGTACTCTTAGTTTGTCCCATAGGAGGCGATTACATGTTTAATTACGCCCTTTGAACATAGTTTCCTGTTCTGGTATCAATAATAAGCATATCTCCTTCATTGACAAAGAAAGGAACTTGTACAATAGCACCGGTTTCTAAGGTGGCAGGTTTGGTTCCTCCGGTAGCCGTATCACCTTTCACTCCCGGTTCCGTAGCTGTCACAAGGAGTTGGACTGAGTTCGGCACATCAACACCGATAACCTCCGTATCAAAGAAAAGAACCCCTAAGTTCATATTTTCTTTGAGCCATTTCACGCCGTCACCAATTTGTCCTTCTGTTAAAGAAACTTGCTCATAAGTCTCATTGTCCATAACCACGTAATGATCTCCATCTTTGTAAAGATACTGCATTTCATGCCGTTCAACATGAGCCGTATTAACTTTTTCGCCGGCATTAAACTTACGTTCAACAACCCCGCCTGTTTTAACGTTTTTTAGTTTCGTGCGAACAAAGGCAGCCCCTTTACCCGGCTTAACATGTTGGAACTCAACCACCGAAAAAACGTCTCCATCAATTTCAATGGTGAGGCCTGTCTTAAAGTCGTTCGAAGAAATCATAAATTAATCGTTCCTCCTATATATTCTTTTGTACCAACGAAAGTATACCTTCCGGATAGCCCGAGTGCAACTAGTTCTTATAACTTAAAGGTCAGGAAGTAAAGGAATCGGCTCGAATTTAAGTTAAGAGAATTAATTCTTTGGGGGCCTGGGTCAAGACTTCACAGCCATCTTCTGTCACCAGAACCATATCTTCAATGCGGATACCGCCCCAATCAGGAATATAAATACCAGGTTCAACCGTAAGAACCATTCCCGGTTCGATAACACATTCTTCCCGCTGATTAAAGTATGGACCCTCATGAATCGCCAAACCAACAGAATGTCCTAAGCCATGTCCGAAGTATTCACCAAAGCCGGCATCTTCAATAATATTACGAGCTGCAGCATCTAATCTCTCTGCCGGTTCGTCCCGGTGCCACAGCAGCGATACCGGCCCGTTGAGCCGCCAAAACAAGTGCATATAGTTCTCGATGTTTCTCAGCGGGTTCGCCTAAGAAAACTGTTCTCGTTATATCAGAACAATATCCTTGATAAATTGCGCCGAAGTCCATGGTGAGAAACTCTCCCTTTTCCACCTTCTTCGAACTAGCCGTCCCGTGAGGCATAGCACCTCGAAGTCCTGAAGCCACGATAAATTCAAAAGAACCTCCGCTGGCACCCAGATGACGCATGGAAAACTCCAAATTCAGTCCAATTTCCTCTTCTGTCTGTCCAGCTTCAATGGCTTTTAAGACTTCAGCAAAAGCCTTATCGGCAATTTGAACAGCTTGCCGGATTAAAGGTATCTCCTGTTCATCTTTAACTGAACGAAGATTATTGACAAGACTCGGCAGAGAGAGCAGCTCACTTTGGGCAAAAGTCTGCCGCAGCTTTTCGTAATCCGCATAAGTAATAAAGTCTCCCTCAAAACCCACTCGTTTCGACTGAAGGCCCATATCACCCATGGCTAAAAAATGATCATGTCCCGTTTTAACAATTTCGAAATCAGGCGATTGATCTTTAGCCTGTTCTATGTATCGAAAATCTGTCAACAAAAAAGACCTTTCCAAGGTAATGACCAATGTCGCTTCGCCCCCGGTAAAGCCGCTTAAATACCTTCCGTTTTCAGGACGAAGAACCACATAGGTATCAATGGTTTCTTCCTGCATTCGCTGGCGCATCCGTTCTAATCGTGTCAATGATTCAACCCCCTTTATTCTTTTGTCCGTCTAATTTGATAATCAATGGCAAAATGCATTGCCAAATTGTAACCCTCAGATCCCAATCCTGATATTTGGCCAAGACAAACCGGTGCGATCAGAGACGTTTCCCGAAAGGATTCCCGAGCATGAATATTGGAAAGATGAACCTCTACAGTGGGTACCTTAACACCGCTTATGGCATCGCGAATGGCGTAACTTGTATGAGTCCATGCCCCAGGATTAAGAATCAGAAAATCCTCAGGCGTTAACGCTTGTATCCAATCAAGCAAATCTCCCTCATGATTCGTCTGCCGGCATTCGACGTTAAGTCCTGCTTGTTCAGCAAGCCCTTGCACCTCTTGATTTATCTCTGCTAAAGTACGCATGCCGTAATGCTGCGGCTCACGTGTCCCTAATAAGTTTAAATTAGGACCATGAAACACATAAATATTTGCCAATTCATCACTTCCTTATTCCTCTCTGAAAATATTATCATAATTTAGCACAGTAGCAAAGTATTTAAATGAACTCGTTCAGCTAAAACTGAACATCGAGGCTTCGATGACGAAAATAAATGCGATCGCGCTGAAGGATGGACTCTCCGCCAAAGCAAGTATGGGAACACTACAAGTTACTATTCCAAACAAAAACCCCCGCTATACGGAGGCAAAATTTCCTATTTCACATATTTGCTTTTTTATTCAAATAGTTATTTATTTGATAGTGTTCCAAGCCGCTCCTGCATCTAAGGAGACGATTGAAAGGGTTGAGCACTTTGCTGTTCTTTCATCTGAACCGTGGCTTGAGGCGTAGCTTTAATCTGTTCGGCGCTGTCGCCGCTGACGAGACGCGGAGAAAGGACAATATCCAAGTTACTGATCATAATCTGCACCTCAGTGGGCCCGCCTTCGCCGGCGGGCTGAACTTTATGAATCTCAGTTCGGGGAAGAATAAAGTGAATTTCATGGGGAATTTTAGGCTCGCCAATTCGTTTAAGACGGAATTGGACTCCTTCAACTTCCATTTCTACATCATCAAGATAATCCCCTGCAAATTCTTGACCACGATCAATCCCTATATCCGCAAATTGTTCTTTTCCTTTTAAATTAGCTTTCAATTCGGGAAGAACAATTTTTTGTCCAATTTGAAGTTTCCAAGGGTCCAAATTTGGATTTACCCGCATAAAATCGTCGCAGGCGCATCCCAGGCGCTGTGCCAGACGATGAAAATTATCTCCAGGCTGAAGGACGTAATCTTTGACCACAGAAATCCCTCCTCTCGCTAACATATGCTGGAGAAGGGAAGTACTGTTCCACATTATTCCATAAAATCAACAGATACGTTACTCATTTGGCGAATAATAATAAATCCGCAGCACGCCCTCTCCACCCGTGGGATCTAACATAATTTCCTGAATATAAATCTCTTCATGAGAATCTTCAAGTCCTTCAAGCTGTGAAATGATAGTTTCCCAATTCCCCTGCAAATGCAAACGCAGCAAAGCATAATCAATGGCTGCTCCTCGGGAAATCGCCCGGTTTTCCTGCATTCCAAATCCTTCGACTTTCAGATCAGTTACCTTAACCCCGGCTTGAAGAAAATCAGCTCGGCATCCTTCCACGATATCCAGAAATTGATCTCTTGTAGGAACCTTGGGAATAGCTATGTCTAAGCTTGTCTTCGACATTGTTTTCCAGTATTTTATTTCCTTTTGCAGATTCCGAAGGTTTCGATAGGCCGGATTCCAGAATATGCAAAACTCCAAAAGATTTAAAAATGCAAATGCGACTAGACAAGCTCTGATATTCTTCTTAAAAAATGCCAAAGCTTATCCCTCCATTTCAAAATTGAACGCGGTCAATTGTTGACATCTTTTCGTTTCGCGCTTATAGAAAATTCAATTTGCTCAGATGACGTCGAGGAATAGCCTGTCAAGACAGGCCGGTACCAACCTAATTTGCGAAGTCCCTGGATCAAGGCTTGAATCGATTTGACGTCTCCTGCGCTGCCGGTTAGAGAAAGAGTGCCTTGCCTATAAACCAATTTCTTGATCGTTAGCTGCGAGTCCAGTAAGTTCTGCACTTGCCCCAGAATGTCGGCCACTTTTTCAGAACGGGCTTGTGTCATTTTCCAAGATCTCGTCAAGTCCTTTTGTTGTCTTAATTGGGTTTCAAGTTCAGAACCTTGATGTAAAAGCTGCTGAACCTCATTCTTCAGAGCTGATGTCTCTTGCCGCAGGAACACCCAGCTGCCGTTTCCAAGCAGTAAGAAAGAAAGTAACGCAGCACCTATTATTTGATACCTTTTCAGCATCTTCCCTGCCTTGCTGGGTTGTCTCCAAAGATTAAGGGACGCAGACTTTTTCAGAAGAACCAGCCCATAGGCCATAGCAGCCTCTGCCAAACCTCTATTTTCTCCAAGAGCCCATAACCAGGAATCAGGAACTGACTTGAATTCAGCTTGAGCAACCGTGATGTGATCAGGTAGTGTTACACGCTTGACCAAGGATTCAAGAGGTAAACCGCCGCTCCAAAGAAGACATTTTAGACTCAAATCTGGATTTTGCGCCTTAAGATACAAGAGAAAGCTCTGAATTTCATTTTCCCATTCCTTAGAATATCCCCTAATATCTTGACTGCAAATTTCAGCGTCACCAAGAGCCACGTTTGTTTCTTGGACGAACAGAGTTCGTACTCTTTCAGGGATCAGCCCTCGAAAAAGTGCGAAGTGAAATCCATCGGTCTCTTCGCGAACATAGAGGGTATCCTCATCAGGATTTAGTTCTAACCCCTGACCTATTACGGCCCATGAGAAATTAATCCCACTTACCCTTAGTCCAGCTTGTTTAAAAATAGCTGCAAACTGTTCTAAGACTTCACGGCGGGAAGCCCCCAGCAAAATGGTGAGACTCTTATGCTTTTCTTCCCCAAGGATCACGTAATCATAAAGGAGATCTGCACTGCTCGGTACTTCTTCAGCCACTAAAAGAGCAATGGCGGAATCTCTATAAGATCTCGCAAGCCAGGGAAGTTTATAGGAACGAACAAATCCTGTTTGCATGGGCATTGCTAAAAAGGCCAAGTGTCCGTCACATGGGCTTTCTCTTTGATAATCCATTAAACAGCCAAGCAGAGCGGCTTTATCACGGACAATCCCCTGTTCAATTAAGCCCTTAATCTGAATTCGGTCAAACTTGACCGCCGCAGAGCTATAACTTTGTTTAAGTTTTGCAACCAGGGGAAGAGAAGCTTTAAAGACCCGAAGTTCATTGTCGGTTATTTCAAATACGACAAGTTTCTTGCGCATCAGCCACCTCCTGGGCTATTTAACCCATGCCCAATACCAATCAAAAATCCTCGTTTTCCACAATAAAGCCAGGACAGCACCTAAAGAAAGGTAGGGGCCAAAAGGAATTTGTTGACAAAATCCCTTTCGACCTGTGCCGAGAAACGCTAAGCCAATAATTGCCCCCAGAAGGCTTCCAGCAAAGACTGCCAAAAAAATCCCCGGAAAACCCAAAAAAGCCCCTAAGCCGGCAACCAATTTGACATCTCCCAGGCCCATACCTTGAGGATAAAATTTGGCTATCAGCCCAAAAAAGCCTCCAGCCCCCAGGGAACTTAAAATACTCTCCCATCCTGACGGACTCCCCGGTATTAAAAAAGCCCCCAACAAACCCAGACCCCATAGGGGAATCGTCAAGACATCCGGTAAACGGTATGTGTCTAAATCGATAAACGATAAAGCAATCAAAAAAGATATAAAGACCAGATTAAACAAAACTCGGGCCGGGTGAAGCCCCATTAAGAAACCTAATGTACCCGCTAAGTAAAAAAAACAACCTGTAAGAAGTTCAACCATGGGATAGCGCCAAGAAACCTTAGCCCGGCAGCTTCGGCATCGGCCTCTTTGAATTAAATAGCTAATAATGGGAATAAGTTCCCAAGCGCGAAGAGCCTGCCCGCATTTAGGACAATGCGAGCCCGGTGAAACGATGGATTCCTCTTTCGGTACACGATAGATGACAACATTTAAGAAGCTGCCGATAATAACGCCTAAAATACCTATCATCAAATTAATACCTATCAAAAAAGTCTCCTCTTTTCCGAGTTTACCGATTTGAGTTAATAATTTAGATAGTTAATTTGATGATGTCCAAAGAACAGTCTTTAAATCGTCATCATAGGCCCGAACTTCTGCCGCCAGACCGTCAGAGGACAAATAGATCATGATTGTTTTAATGTCACCTTTATCTCCCGGTTCTGGAATCGAATAATGGCTTTTATCGGAATCATCCGCTGTCAATTGGGCTACACCAAACCCTTTGTTGCCATCTGCCACTGTTTGTTGAGTTGTTGTTTTATCCAATTTTCCGATATATTTGGGAATCAGCTCACTGCATGTCACTTCGCCGTTTGTATCCGCCGTTAGTTCTCCAGATTTCGGATACACTCCATTTTCAACTTGAAAACGGTCGAGAGCCGCTTTAACCTGATGCGCAGTCGCCACGTCGGCCTTTTTTCGTGCCAAAGCCGTACTTGACGTCATTTTGGGAATGATCACAGCAGCTATAATACCCATTATTATGATGACTGCCATAACTTCGATGAGTGTAAATCCATTCTCCCGCTGAAAATCATTCATCGGTTTCATCGGTTTCATTGTTTCATCCTCCTACTCGGATATTTCCTTTCTCATCTTGAAGCTTCCCTTCCTTAGTTCCCGTCTGAAAGCCTTACTTCAACTGAGAACTAAGATCAAAAATAGGAATCATTACTCCTCCGGCTACTAAACCAACCAGCCCAGCCATAATAAGAATTAAGGCCGGTCCAAGCATACGCGTAAATTGATCGAGTTTAAATTCCAAGTCCTTGTGAAGCGAGAACGCAATTTGCAAGAACATTTTATCTAAGTTCCCGCTTTCTTCGGCGACAGCGATCATCTCTGCCCCTTCTTTAGGAAAAATTTCGCTTTCAAACAACAAATCAGCCATGGGATTCCCTTGTTTAACACTCTGAATAAGCCGTTCTGTCAAGGCCAACATTTCCATAGTTTGCAGCGTTCCTGCCGTTAGACGCAGCCCTTCTAGCAAGGGAATTCCCGTCATTAAGAGGTAACCCAAGATACTGGTAAATTGAATCAAATCCCTGAGACGATAAATCCTGCCAAGATAAGGCAAGTGTCTAATCTTGTTGTTGAGGTAGCTCTGCCAATCCTTCGGTTTCCAAATTACGCAGATCAGCACCATCGACGCTGCTAGTCCTCCTATTATTTGTAACGTCAGAGGGAATTTTCGCCCGACAGCAAAAATGACTTGAGTCAATTTGGGCAATTCAATGTTCATGCTTTCAAAGAGTCTCTCATACATGGGAAGCACACCTATAGATAGACTACAAAGCACAACAAAAACAGCCAGCAGTAAAAGGATTGGATAAGCTAAGGCAGCCTTCATTTTCTGTCGGAAGTTACCTTCTTGCTCTAATTCTGCGGCCACTTCACTCAAAACCTTCGCTAAGTTTCCTGAATACTCTCCCGCTTTGATCATCGACAATACATAAGCGTTCGGAGGCGATTTAAGTTGGAGAAGCGCTTCCCACAAATCACATCCCGCAGATATAGAATTTTTGACACTTGACCATTGACTTTGTTCAAAGGTTAAATTCCCTCGAGACTGGGTCATGATCTCCAAAGCTTGAAGCAGAGGAATTCCGGCCTCTAATAATGAACTCAAGCGGTTTGCAAAATGACCCCATTGAGCGTTTGGACGAACGAGGAACTCTGCGGACCAATTCCATTGTTTCTTAATCTTGACCGGTAAATATCCTTCTTTTTTCAGCAGTGTTTGAACCTCCAAAGAGTCGTTTCCCAAGCAGCGTCCGCTTTGCAAAGTTCCTTGAGCATCCGCCGCTTTCCATTTAAACCAGCGTTTACTCATCTGCGGAGATTGTCAGTTGTTGTTTGCAGTTTTTCCTGAGCGACTTCATAGGTTACCCATCCTTTTTGAACGAGGTCAAGAATGGCTTTATCCATCGTTTGCATACCCAATTTGCTATTTATTTGAATTACTGTAGGAAGTTGATGAGTTTTCCCCTCCCGAATTAGACTTCGAACAGCAGGAGTCGCGAGCATAACCTCAATTGCCGCAACTCTTCCTTGATGATCTGCCCTTGGAAATAACTGTTGAGACAGAATTCCCTGTAATACGGCCGCTAACTGTACTCGGATCTGTTGCTGTTGATAGGAGGGGAAGACATCAATCATCCGATCTACCGATTGTGTAGCATCATTGGTATGCAATGTGCTAAAAACCAAATGTCCTGTTTCGGCTGCTGTCACAGCCGTGGCGATTGTTTCAAGATCTCTCATTTCACCCACTAAAATCACATCGGGATCTTGCCGCAGAACTGACCGCAAAGCATTAGCAAAAGAATTTGTATCGCAGCCAATCTCACGTTGATTCACTAAACTTAATTGGTGTTTATGCAGATACTCAATCGGATCTTCAATAGTCATAATGTGACAAGCTCTCGTCCGGTTAATATAATCAATCAATGAAGCAAGGGTTGTGGATTTTCCACTCCCGGTAGGGCCTGTCACAAGCACCAGACCTTTGGTCAGCCTAGCTAAAGCAAGACTTACGGCCGGGAGGCCAAGGCTTTCCGGAGTAGGAATATCGTGGGGGATTAAGCGAATAACGACCCCCATAGATCCTCTTTGGCGAAAGATGTTGACTCGATATCGCCCAACCTGCGGTAAACTGTAGGATAAATCCAATTCTCCGAATTCAGTAAATCGTTTTTTCTGAATCTCATTCATCAGAGAAAGGGCAAAAGTTTCTAAATCGAACTGAGACAGCTTGTCCATAAGCAAAGGTACTAATGAACCATCCACTCTGAGGACAGGAGGACTCTCGATTGTTAAATGGATGTCCGAAGCTTTCTTTTCTGCAGCATTGAGAAATAATTCTTCCATCGAAAGCATCTTGTTCCCTCCTCTTAGCGTTCTATCTCAGACGTCGTAAAAAGCACCTCTTCGATAGTAGTTAAACCTTGGGTGACTTTCAAAAGACCATCTTCATAAATCGTTAACATCCCTGAACGTATTGCTTGTCGTTCAATATCTCTGGAATTGTGCCGCGTAAGTACTAATTCCTTAATTTCCTGATTATAGAGCAAGAACTCATGAATTCCGATCCTTCCCTTAAACCCTATGTCAAAGCATTGGGCACAGCCTTGAGAGCGATATAATTGATTAATTGACGTCGGTAAACGGAGGACCCTTTTTTCAGTCTCAGAAATGTCATAGACCGTTTTGCAAGAGTTACATAAGCGCCGCACCAAGCGTTGAGATAAGATTCCTCTTACAGCAGACGCTAAAAGATAAGGCTCAATCCCCATGTCCAAAAGGCGTTCTAAAGCCTCGGCCGCCGTATTCGTATGCAGTGTAGTTAACACTAAGTGGCCCGTAAGGGAAGCCGTAATCGCTATACGAGCGGTTTCTTCATCGCGAATTTCGCCAATCATAATCACGTCTGGATCCTGACGCAAGATATGCCTCAAACCGACGGCAAAAGTCAGTCCTGCCGGCAGGTTTACCTGAACTTGATTAATTCCCGGAAGTTGATATTCTACGGGCTCTTCAATAGAAATAATGTTTTGCTCCTCAGCATTTAATTCGCGAAGAAGAGCATAAAGGGTTGTCGTTTTGCCGCTTCCCGTCGGTCCAACGACTAAGATCAGGCCATTGGGATACTTTAATAACCCTTGAACCCCAGCTTTAACCTCCGGACGCATGCCCAAATCTTCTAAGGAACGTTGGGCCATTTCAGGATTTAAGACGCGAACGACAATTTTCTCGCCGTAGACCGTCGGTAGGGAAGACATGCGCAAATCTACCCGCCGCGTGCCGACGCTAAAGGTCATTCGTCCATCTTGGGGAATCCGTCGTTCTGCAACATCCATATTGGCCATTACTTTCAGTGAAGATATAATCGTGCGCGCTGTTGATCCCGAAAGAACATGTTTTTTAAGCAGTTTACCGTCAATACGATAACGAACGACAAAATCCTTCTGACGTGGTTCCCAATGAATATCACTTACCTCTTCGATCACCGCCTCCTGAAGCACTGAGTAAACAAATCTTAGCGTTGGGGCGTCTTCTTCCCAACCGTTGGATTCACCTGATCCTTTTTCCGCAATCGCTTCATTATCTGTCTGACCCATTAAATACGTCAATTGAGCCACAGATTGTTCTACGGTAAGATACTGGCGAATTGCAGCTCTAATCTCTTCTTCTCGAGCATAAACCGGAGCAACGTCCATGCCGGTAATGATACGAATGGTACGAAGAGCCCCTTCGTCCATTGGGTCAGCCATTGCGACCATTAAGCTTTTCTCCTGAAGCTGATAAGGCATAAGGGTATAACGGCGTGCTATTTCTTCAGGAATTAAATTAACAGCCTCAGGGTCAACTATGACTTGAGTCATTGAAATCTCCGGTATACCCAAATATCGACGCAAGTCATCCTTGAATATTTCCTGGGATAGAACTTTTTTCTGAAGATACTCTTCACTATTGTTGTTATCATTAGTTTTGTTTGCTGAATAAGCACTGAATTCCCTAGAACCCCTGAGATATCGAACAAATTCCTTTGCTTGTTTCATAATTACTGATGTAACTCCTGATAACTTTTAACAATCCATTTCCCAGTTTTCTCTTGCAGGATTTCCTCAATTTTACGAACGGCTAGACCTGAACGCCCTTCGGAAATGACTTTATAGTCACCTCCGCTGCTCTCGATGGAGATAGCCGCCCGCCCCATGTCAAATACTACCTCTCCACGGCGCAATCCGAAATCAGACAGCAAATGAGCCTTCGCCCACTCGATTCCTCCTTCAGCCATATAAAGCGCTTGTCGGCTCTGGGTATCTCTTCTGACCATTCTCTTTTCTAAATTTGCTTTCAAATACACTTCCATTCCCAATCCCGAAAAGGAAACTAAGAGCAAAAGTACAAGAGGACTTACAAAGCCTCTGGAGCAGCACTTTGTGAAGATGCGCTGGGATAAACACGCTGCCGAATAACCTGCCTCGACGTGACACTCTGCTTGTCGACAGTCACCTTTAGAATTATTTCCCACAATCCCGGTTCCACCTCCACGCTTTCCCAACCGGTCATGAAGCTTGCAATTGGCTGAGGTACACCCATATGTTTCCAATAGAGATCCTTTATTCCGTCGTAATCCAAATCAGCCACAAAATAGGAATCGGCAATTTGTGAAGGATTCTCCTCCTCTATTGGCGGCAAAACCTTCAATTCACAAGCATCTTCGTCCCATTGGACAGTTTTTGCCCGCCGAATCTCATCGCTCACTGTTCTACCGGCTGTCATAAGGGCATATTGGGCCTCTAATTGACCTTTTAGAGTACGTGACCCTTTCCACATACCTTCCAAAAGATTTAAGGCAGTAATTAAAATTATGCCTGCAATCAGCAATCCGCTCAAGACCTCCAAAAGGGTGAAGCCGTCTTCTTTTTTCACTTCATTCAACCTCAAATAAGCTCTCTATTTGGTAGTATTCTGAAGTTTCTCTTTCGATCCAGTGCACGTTCACCTTAACTCTCAATAATTGGGGGATATCCTCCCAGTTGGAATCGATCCGCCACTGCAAGTTTCCTTCATTTCCCTCTACTGTTCTTCCCGGCAGGCAACGCTGTGCGTCGATATTATCTCTCCAGCTTTGAGCCGCTAACTGCTCCATCTTCATTTGAGCTAAATTTGCGGCTTCCATTAGGGATAAAGACTGATGCGCTTCGGCTAAGGCTCTTTCGTATAATCCATAAAGAGTGGCAAACCCTAAAGAAAAAAGGAAGACTGCTAATAAAACGTCCAACAAAATATACCCCTGAAAATATCGATAATCTCTCGTCTTACCACCTTCCCGTTGTTATATTTTTCCTTCTATGGTTTGCTTGTTACTTCATTATCAACCTTCCTTCTCCTATAGTCTGCAAACTCTCTTTTTTCGTACTCGACTGCTAATTAATCGTATCCCTTAAAACATTACATGTTTCATAATCACTCATTATTCATCACCAATTACTGATAGTTACGACCTGCCCAAGTTTGTCGATTTGATAGTCCACCTTAGGATCAAACGGATTTACGGGGATTTCAGGCAAATATGGCCCTCTCCATCCCTTTATATTTTTATCAGGCAAATTGACTAAATCAGATACACTGACGGGAAAGGCACCGATATCAATTCGATATAACTGAACGGCACCTTCAATTTCTTCTCGATTAGCCAGATCGGCCTCTGATCTTACAAAGTTTGAAGACGAATAAAAGTGAGGAACAGCTGCGCCTAGGAGAACTCCCATTAAACAAAGAACAGCCATCAGTTCCCAAAGAGTAAAACCCATTTGTACATTCTTCACTCTTTTTAGTGTCATAGTTCTATTCAAAGTTATTCGTCCCCTCAGATCGAGGATTACCTCAAATTACCTCGATTTTCATTTAAACTTCTCTATTAAACTTCTCTATCTATTTTAAATCTCCTTTAGACGTCGACACATCTTTATCCATTATATGTATGTTAATGGTTCTTTTTCATTTTCCTACCACATCTACAATATAGCGTCACATTTTAGCAAGAATAAACAAAAAGATCCGACTAGGAATTAATATCCCAGCCGAATCTCCTCCCACTTCTACAAGTGGGAGTGGTTCCCAAGTTCACTTTCACGGTCTAATTGTTTTCCACAATAATTTTATGCCAAGCCGCCAGAATCTCCTCATCCGTGCAATCCTCTGAAACCACTGCCTGCCCGATTCCTTGGGGAAGAACAAGGATTTTACGGCCCCCCTGATTTTTCTTGTCCGTTTGCATTCGCCGCAGCAAGGTTTGAGGATCTTGTTTTTGAATCGACGTCGGCAGATCATAACGTTGAAGCAGTTGTTTAATTCTTTCGACCTCAGTCAAAGTGAGAAATCCCTTTGCATTGGCCAGATAAGATGCTGCAACAATACCTATGCTGACTCCTTGGCCATGAGTCACGCCTCGATAATTCATTTCCGTTTCTAAAGCATGTCCAAAAGTATGTCCTAAATTCAATAAACGGCGAATACCTTGTTCCCGTTCATCTTGAGATACAATCTTAATTTTAATTGAAGCGGACCGTGTTACCATCTCACGCCAAATTGCGGGATCACGCTGCCTGATACTATCAGCCTGAGCCTCATAAAAAGCAAAAAGATCGTCATCATCTATCAAAGCATGTTTAATACTTTCCGCCAAGCCATTTTCGACTTCATTCCAAGGCAAACTATTTAACGTCGAAAAATCTGTCCAGACAGCCAGCGGCGGATAAAAGGCTCCCAGAATATTTTTTCCCGCCGGATGATTGACGGCAACTTTACCGCCAATGCTGCTGTCTACCTGAGCTAATAACGTTGTAGGAACTTGAACAAAACGAACGCCCCGCATAAATGCACTGGCAAAGAAACCAGCTAAATCTCCGATAACCCCACCGCCTAAGGCAATAACTAACGTTTTGCGATCTGCACCGCAGTCCAGAGCAGATGTTGTCAGCCGGCTCAGACGTTCCAAAGACTTTTCCTCTTCCCCTTCCGGTACGGTTAACAAATCAACGCGGTAATCTTCCAGCCCCTTCACAAGCCGTTCCAGATAAAGATCTGAGACCTTCTTATGCGAGATGACAAGAATATGTTGGATTTTATCGGGCAGAGACTGCAAATAATCTCCTAACTCTTCCAGCGCAGCTCCTAGATAAACCGGATAACTCTGTTTCGCCGCGACCTCAATTTCTTCTGGTAAACTCATGGATAGCCATCCTTCCCAGGTGAGCCAGGATTTCGCCCACCACTTCATCAATAGTTCTAAATGTAGTATCTATGGTAAAATCGGCCTTTTCGTAAAACGGCTGTCGTTCCAGAAATAATCTTTCAATTTCTTCATGAGAACTTCTGAGAAGCGGGCGGTCATTTTTATGGCCAATTCGGCTTAAAATCACGTCCAACGAGGCGTACAGGCTAACGATAACTCCGTGTTCCGCCAGAATCCCCCAATTTGACGAATTCAATACTGTCCCCCCGCCTGTAGCTATAACAAGTGCCTCCTCCTGAGCCAGCCGTGCAACGACGATCTTTTCTTCGGATCGAAAGCGGGTCTCTCCATAACGCCGAAAGATTTCACTCACACTTAAATCTGTTACTTCTCCGATTTCAGCATCCGTATCGACAAAATTCCATGCCAGTGACTGAGCTAAGCGCCGGCCAACTGTACTTTTGCCGGTTCCCATAAATCCAATGAGAACGATGTTTCTCATGGAGCTTCTTCCTCTCTCCCTGTATTTTCAAATATTCTTTAGATATTCTTTATAAGTCTGCCAAGCGGTTTCTAACTCCGGAAAACTATCTGCTGGGAATTTTTCCAAAATTGCTTCTGCAATGACCCATGCGACGACATGTTCCAAAACCACCAAAGCTGCCGGAACTGCACAAACATCAGAGCGCTCCACACTTGCTTTGACGATTTCCTTTGTTTCAAGATGAACAGAATTTAACGGTTTATAGAGAGTAGGAATTGGTTTCATGACAGCATGGAGGACAATCGCCTCTCCGTTGCTCATCCCTCCTTCAATTCCTCCGGCACGATTTGATTCCCTGTAAAAGCCTTGACCCGGCTGATATCCTATTGGATCATGCACCAAGGAACCCATTTTTTCTCCGGCATCAAAGCCTATACCAAAGGAGACTCCTTTGATAGCCTGTACGGAAAGAACAGCTTGAGCTAATCTTCCGTCAAGTTTACGATCCCATTGTACATGTGAACCAAGTCCTGCCGGAAGATGAAGGACTTGGACTTCTAACAGGCCTCCTAAGGATTCTCCTTGCTCACGAGCTTCCCGAAGACGTTCCCCCATTTGGCGTTCGGCCTCAGGGTCTCCCACCGACCATTCTGATTGCTGAACACGCCGCCAATACCCATCATCTTCTGATAATTTGGCATGAAGACCACTAACAGCGGTCACTCGCCCCCGAATTTCCACTCCTAATTGGGACAAGCCTTGCCTTACAACACTCCCGATGGCCACTCGCATAGCTGTCTCGCGAGCGCTCGCCCTTTCCAGGATGTTCCTTACTTCTGTATGATATTTTAAAGCCCCTGTCAAATCAGCATGACCTGGACGCGGGGTCAGCACTTTACGGCTTTCTAAATCCGCCTTTTCCTCCGAGGTCATGATTTTCTCCCAGTTTTCCCAATCGCGGTTCAAAATTTCCATGGCCAGAGGAGCGCCAGTACTCAATCCGCCCCGCATTCCAGAAATAAAATGGACTTGATCCTGTTCAATAGCCATCCGTCCCCCGCGTCCCGGACCTTGCTGCCGTTTTTTTAGGGCCTGATCGACTATTTCTTTCGAAATCTTCATTCCTGAGGGAAGTCCTTCAATTATCCCTATCAACTTTTGACCATGAGATTCCCCTGCGGTTAAAAAGCGCACTCTAATCCCTTCCCTTTACTAAAGCAAAAATTGCTAAATCTTAATTTCATAGAAATTGTCGCTTAATTACAGACTATATTCACTTATCCAATCGTAAGACTCCCACTTCTTTAAATGGAAGTGGGTTCCCAACCGAAGTTTCGATGTTCAGCTTTAGCTGAACGAGTTCACTTCTCTCGAATTCTCATTCCTACAGGAGCAACAACGACACTTCGACACTCTCCAAAAGAGTTGGTTAAAATAATGGTTGTACCTGCACTTCTGCCAGAAGCATTAAATAAAAGATTATCCGGCTGTCCGAGAAATCGAATGCCCTTCAGCAGAGAAATATCTTCAATTCTAGTTCCCTCTTTGAAAATCTGATAATGATGTTCTCCTTGAGTGTAAAACTTAACCTGATACCAATCATTTTCAGACAAAGAAGCCTGGCGGACATCACGAATCTCTTCTAATAATTGGGTAGTCACAAGGGAAAGCCGGTCCTGTTCCCAACGATTGGGAAGCTTAACGAGCAGTGCAAAACCCGCTCCCGCCAAGAGTGTCAATACCAACAACATTTCTAGAAGGGTAAATCCGTACTCTCTTTCCCCTATCTGTGACATGGCTCTCTTCCTTCTATTGTTTATAACCTCTCCCGCCGCTGCATCTGATCTTGGAGGCCTTTACGCATAACTTCAATCGGCGCCTGTCCGCCTAGCCAAAATTCCCAAGCCAATGCTCCTTGATGGAGAAGCATACCAGTTCCATCTAAAACACGACAACCTAATTTTTTTGCTTCTTGTAGAAATGAGGTTTCTTGAACGTTTACGATAATATCAACGGCCAATGCCTTTGGACAGATACCTTCCAGTGTAAAGGGAAATGGTTCACCTCGTAAACCTAAAGAAGTTGTTTGTACTAATAGGTCAACGTCCTCCAGCCAATCTCCAGGCTTAAATTCGCCAAAACTTCCTCGACCACCTTTAGAATCTAGAATCCTAACTAGCTCTGCTGCTTTTTCAGGTGTTCGATTAAGAATATGCACGCGCATGCCCTTGGCCGCAAGAGCTAAAGCAATCCCTTTGGAAGCGCCTCCAGCACCTAGAACAACTGCCTTTTTGTCCGTAAATTCCTGAAGTTCACTCTCAATGGAACAGATAAATCCGTCCCCATCCGTATTATGACCTATCTTTTCTCCATCGACAATCTTTACGGTATTCACGGCACCAGCTCTCTTTGCCTGAGGCGTAAGGGTATCGAGATGCGGAATAATAGTCTCCTTATGAGGAAGTGTAACGTTCCAACCGCTAAAACCTAAGGCACACAACCCATTGACAGCCTCTGCCAAGCGATCAGAGAGCACTTGAAAACGATGGTATTGCGCATCAATACCAAGATATTTATAGCCCGCATTATGCATTCCCGGCGAATAAGAATGTCCAATAGGATTCCCAATCACAGCAAAGTGTTTTTCCATAGCATCCATCCCTTATCAAAGATTAAAATATTGTTGACAATGAGTTACGACTATAGAGAAAAAGGAATGGCTGACCCATTCCCTTGTTGGTATATTTCTTAATGTATTTTAGGGCTGTACGGTTTCGCAGGAGCAAAATGTTTCATCAGCCAAACGAGAACCTTTTCCATTCGCCGCATAATCCGCGTTCCAATAAATTCGCGATCATTAATGGGCGTCACAAGAATCGTATAGAGGCCGAGTCGATTCCCGCCTAAAATATCTGTGAATAATTGATCGCCTATAACTGCTGTGTCATTCTGCCCTGTTCCTAACATTTTCAGGCCCGCACGAAAAGCCCTTCTGCGCGGCTTTGTCGCCCCAAAAACGAAAGGAATTCCTAACCGTTCCGCAACAACTGCCACGCGTTGCCGCTTCTTATTATTTGACACGACACAGGCAGAGATGCCAGCTGCCTTAACTTTGATAAACCACTCTCTAACCTTTGGACCCACTTCGACATCATTCCAAGGTGTCATGGTATTGTCTAAATCGATAATGAGCCCCTTAATTCCATCTCGAACAAGTTGCTCAACAAGAATGAGATCTATGGAAGGAGCTTGAAGTGTTGGTCGAAAATAGTCAAACATTGAACCCTCCAAGTATAGAACTTTTCATAATTATACCTTAGATAACACGTTTCAAGCAAGTCGACAGGCTATTAATTTAAATTAAATTAGTGTCTAACTTTTCTCGAGTCACTTCTCAAAAATTCCAATTCCCTATGGAAAATCAGCCAACGATGCGGAAATGAATTTATTCAGATTAATTTCAGGAAAACACTTTATATTAATAATAAGGCAAAAACATCGACCAAATGAAACTATAAATCTTTTAAGGAAGTGAGTTCATTGAATTGTAAACCGCCTTTAAAAATAGCTCTCGATTTTATAATGATCATTATTTACTTGCTTTTATTAAACCCTTTTGATACTGGCCTGGTTTTTCACGAAATTGCAGGACTCTTAGCAATCACTCTTTTTATCCTTCACATCTTGGCAAACTTGACGTGGGTTAAAAATATCTTCAAATTTCAATTCGGAGGAAAATCAGCAAAGAAACTATTATTTATGTTCTTAATTAATATTGGATTATTCCTTTGTGTTAGTACTATAGCCATAACCGGCATTCTTATTTCTCAAGTGCTTTTTCCTGCTGTATCAAATGGAAATTCTGATTTTCTTGTAACTGTTCATAAAGTTGTCTCATATTGTTGCCTTGTCATAATATCCATACATGTTTTATGGCATCGAAAGTATTTGTCTGCCTCCTTAGGTAATATGCTTGCAAATGATGAAAGAAAGTTTGTACTAACTTTAGGAATAGGGTTAATAATGGGTATTATATTTGACCGTAATATACTAGGATCTAATAAATGGTCAAGTAATCCCTCGAATCCTCCAACTGTCTCAATGCGAAATTCGCTAAATCTCCCTAACAAAAACAACACAAATCGGGGAGACAGTCCAAATTCCAACCAGGCTTTTGAGAACACTCAAGAACTTAATCGCCCTAGTTTGTTTGATTATCTTGGAAACTTGTTTTGCACAGGCTGTAATAAGCATTGTCCTCTTATAAGCCCAGGATGTAATAAAGGTGAAGCACAAATGCAAGCAGCTAAAACAGAATATCAAAACTTATATGGTCAAACTTCAAGTAACACCACAATAGACCAGGGAAACGAATACAATAGCAATAATAATAATAGTAATAACGATGGCTATAAAATACCAAATCCTCAAGAAGAAAATCATCACAGAAACAATGGTCAATTTAATGATAGGACATTTCAGAAGCATCATCATAGTGGCTATCATAAAACAGGATTCCGAGCATAAGCAGATCCATGGCTGTAGCTTCGTACAATTATACCTAAATAGGTGTGTGCTGCAAAATAGCTATCGAAGATCGAAAAAAATATTTAACAAAAAATTAGGCGGTTAATGTATTATCTTAAGGTTTAAATTATGTTGTAATTTGTTAAATTTTGTCTTATAATATCTTATAATATAAGAAAAGTTCTGATTTTCTCGGAACCAACATAATATACATTAGGGCAAATTGTTCGAAAGGACAAGACGCAAAGCTAAAGGGTCTAACTTCCATTGGGAATATGACAGCCTGGCTGCAAACTAAGAAATGTAAGCAGCTTTCGTTGCTTACATTTCTTAGTTTCAAAAACAGTTATTTTACTTATATTGCGTCATATACATACCATAATTCCCATACATATGTAGGAAAGCTATGGAAAGAGAGATGGATTTGCTTGAGTCAAGGTTCTTTACTAATCGTTGATGACAATCTTGGAATTCGAAGTCTCCTGAATGCTCTTTTTTCTTCGAAAGGGTACACCGTATTGACTGCCACTTCAGGAATCGAAGCATTGTCATTGGCGAAAGCACAGTTGCCCGATTTAATAATATCTGACATCAAGATGCCGGGCCTGAACGGCTTAGAGCTTCGAGAACAACTACATCGTTATAATCCAAACATTCGAATCATTTTAATGTCCGCTTACACGGATCAACAAGAGATCAACGAAATACTTCGTAATGGTGATATCGATTATGTAATGACTAAGCCTTTTGATTTGGAAGAGCTCAGCATTGCTGTTGATACCTTATTATTAAACGAAAAGCATCAGTAATGTTGGTCATAGCTAAAGCCCTCATCTGTGAGGGCTTTAGCTATACACGCTATGAGCTAAGTGAGATAAATCTATTTGGCACAAAGTTTTTTGCTATCTCTGTTAAAATTAAGAATTATATTGGTATTCTTCTCGACAGAATCTGGAAGCAAAGCATACCCAAGAGTCATTTCCATTAAACTCTTACATGTTTTCCTTTGCGCCACGGTACAGCCAATATCTTTTAATTCCCTCGCGCTTAGCTTTACACCTCGAGCCGCAGCATCACAATAATAATACGAACCGTTAACATTCATCCCTTCATTAATATATGGACACATTTTAAATTCCCCCTTTAAAATATACCTTAAAAAGCTTTAGGCAGCTTATAAGTACCGAAAAAATAGTTTTGTCACATAATTCACAATTGAAGTTATTATTTGTGATTGTGAATACTATCACTAGGGATACTATACCACAGATTTATCTTAAAGTCACTATAAATTTGCTCACCATAAACGAAAATACCGCCTGCATGACGAAACCCCTAGACACAGTTCTAATGTCTAGGGGTTTCCTTTTATCTCACATAAACTATTTTAATATCAATAGACTTTTATTCCGACTTACTACTTCCTTCGACAATATTCACCTTTTCTCCCTCGTTTAAAAAGCTCTGTCCTTCTGTAACTACCTCCATACCCTTTGTGATATTTCCTTTGACTTCGGTATTTTTATTATCAGAAATACCAACCGTTACTGCTATTTTTTTAACTTTTCCATTAACAACTGCATAAAGATAATTTACATTATTCTCTATGTTGAGTGCTTGATTGGGAACGAGCAATATGTTACTTTCACTTTCGGCCGGCAGCGATACTTTAATAAACATACCTGCAGTTAAACCACTTTGTGAATTATCAATTTTTACTTTCACTAAATACGAATTGTCCTTCGCATCCGAGTTAGGACTAATCGTAGTAATAACTCCGGAGACCTTTTTGTCCTTCAGGGCATTTATGCTCACAGGTACAGTTTGACCAACCTTAATTTTACCGATAACAAGATCCGGAACACTAATTTCTGCCACCATACTGCTGGAATCAATAACCGTAACGGAACCTGATTGGCTACTGACCATTCCTCCAACTTTAACGTCTTTGGCAGAAACTACTCCCGAGATAGGGGATACTACGGTTAGATTATCAAGCTGGACCTGAGCTGCATTAACACTTGCCTTCGCTTGTTCGACTTGTGCTTCTGCTGCTGACACTGCTAAATCATCTTTAGCGGCATTTAACTCGATAGCAGCATTATCATATTTTGTTTTGGCGCTGTCTAAATCCTGTTTAGAAGCAGCTCCTCCATCATACAAAGCTTTTTCATTATTATAATCTTTTTGGGCATCGTTATAAGTGATTTGAGATTTTTCTAAGGTTTGTTGTGAGCTCAAGCGTGTTTTTGCGAGGTTTTCCTCTGCCACGGCTAAGGACTGCTGTTGTATTTGCAGCTGAGCTTGAAGATCAGACGCATCAATTGTAAAGAGAACCTGTCCGCTGGAAACCTTGGAACCAATATCAACATTTAAACTGGCTACTCTTCCCCCAGTCTTGGGAAAAACCTGTATTTCCTGGACAGGATCAAATTTACTGGCGTAGTCAACCATAGTCGATAAAGAACCAAGAGCGACCTTTTGCGCTTTTACATTTTTCACAGTAACTGCTGGAACTTCAACTTTTCTATGCTTTAAAGCATAATTCCCACCTAAGGCAGCAGCTATTACCAGTAGACCGATAATTATAGTTCGTTTCTTAATCTGCCTGATTCTACTAAGATTAAATTTCAATTTGTGGAACCTCCCCGGCATTTATTGTTTTTCTTTTCTTTGAAATACGATGCTTTAAATCGTCCATTAAAGTATAAACTACCGGCAAGACAATGGGCGAAAGGAGCGTAGACATGACCATGCCTCCGATGATTACGATAGCCATACTCTTTTTCATTTCGCTTCCTTCACCTATGGAAAGAGCAACAGGCAGCATGGAAACAATCATAGTCGCACTCGTCATAATAATTGGTCTTAGTCTTGTTGTACCCGATTCAATCAAGGCTTCTTTTAAGCTCAGACCTTTGTGCATTAAGGTATTCGTATAGTCAATTAACAATGTGCCGTTTTTGGAAGACAGCCCTTCCAGCATAATCAAACCGATAAAAGACATCATATTTAATGTTTGCCCGGTTAAGGCCAGCAAAGGAAGCGCTCCGATAATAGCACAGGGAAGAGAAACCATTCTGATCGCCGGGGTCAAAAACGATTCATAGAGAACTACTAAGATCATATAGACCAGCGCCAAGGAAGCACCTAAGGCTAAGCCGAGAGAGCTGAAGGAGTCTGCCATATTCTTCTGGCTTGCGCCATAGCTTATGCTATATCCTGAAGGCAAGGTTACAGAACTAAGCTTTGTTTGAATATCCCGGGTGACCTCACCGAGAACTCTTCCCTGAAGGTTAGCATCAACTGTAACTATGTCTTGCTTATCCTCTCTGGACAGAGACGGTTCACTCTCTCCTCTAACAACTGTTGCGACTTGGCTTAAGGGAATTTGTACTCCCGCCTGATTAGTGATCTTAATGGATTTGATATCATCGACATTTTTTATTTGTCCGTCCATAAATTTAAGTGTAATATCATTTTCCGAGTTGTTGGACCTGTAGACTCCTACTTTTGTGCCCTGCAAGGCCATCCTGATTGTACTGCCGACATCCGAGGTGGAAATTCCCGCCTGTGAGGCCGCTAAACTGTCCATCGTTACTCTTAATTCGCTGCTTTTGACATCTGCACTATTACCAACATCGATAACACCGGGAACTGATTTCACAATAGTTTCAACTTGCTTGGACAGAGTCGCAAGGGTAGCCTGATCATCTCCTTTAATGTTGATTGAAATAGGCTTCGATGCTCCGCCTCCGCTTTGTGACTCTTCAACATCAAAATCCACTCCGGTCATGCTTTTTCCAAAGCCGCGAACTTCACCGGCAACTTGGCTTTGAGTTTTTTGGCGAGCGTTTTTAGGGACTAAATTAACATAGATCTGAGCGACTGATTTGTCCGTGTTCGATTGCCCGCTTTGGCCAATCATTGAAAAATAACTCTTAACTTCTTTCGTATTGTGTAAATAGTTTTCCAGCTGAGCGACCTTGTTGCTGGTCTGCTCCAAAGTCGAACCGGGAGCGAGCTTCATATTGACTGTAAAACTGCTTTGATCTGTAGTCGGTACAAATTCCGTTTTCAATATTCCCATTGGCACAAGAGCAATACTTAGGATTACGCCTGCAATTCCTAAAATCAGTACTCTTTTTCTATGTCCAAGCGCCCAGACAAGTGTGTCTCGATACTTCTGGGTGACTTTTCCGAAAATGCTGTCCTTTTTATATTCGGGAGTCACTTGTTTCTTCTCTGTTTTTAATAACCGTGATGAAAGCATTGGTGTAATCGTAAAGGATACCAAGAGAGAGAATAACGTAGCTACAACTATAGTCAAGCCAAATTCTTTGAAATACTGACCAATCATCCCAGACATCATGGAAATAGGAGCAAAAATAACAATATCACATAAACTGATAGCTATGGCAGCCATTCCGACTTCCATTCGGCCATCAATTGCCGCTTGAACCAGCCCTTTACCCATCGTCAGATGTCTTTGAATACTTTCAATAACAACGATAGAATCATCAACCAGAGTACCGACAACTAGAGATAGTCCCATTAAAGACATCATATTCAATGTAAAATTAAGCTTATACATCATAAAAAAGGTAGCAATCAGAGAGGTTGGTATGGCAACCAAAACTACCAAGGACGATCTGAAACTGCGAAAAAACGCAAACAGCACTAAAGCCGTAACGATAACCCCTTCAATAAGGTTGTTTTTTACCTCAGTTAATGAGTCTGTAATAAATGTAGTCGTGTCAAAGGCGATATCCATTTGTATTCCCACGGGTATGGTCTTTTTAATAGACTCTAATTCTTTTTTAACACTATTAGCCACTTCAACGACATTGGCATCACTTTGTTTGCCCACAATGATTGTCATTGTTTTATGGCCATTGAACCGTGCCAATGAAGTCGCTTCCGGTTCTTCAAGACTAATTTGGGCGATGTTGCCCAGACGTACTGTTCCTCCATTTGCCGTAGGGACCATCAAATTTTGTGCATCCTCGATATTCTTGAACTGTCCAATAACTCTGACGGATTGATCAACATTATCCTGTTTCAGCTCTCCACCAGGAATGTTTATATTTACGGAATTCAACTTATTGATTAAGGTGTTAACAGTTATACCATAATACTCCACGGCGGATTTATCCAGTTTAATCATTAATTCTTTCTTTTCTCCGCCGCTGAGCGTGACATTACCTACCCCAGGAATTTTCTCTATCTTTTGTTTGATAATATCTGATTCGTTATAAAGCTCATCGCTGCCGACCTTATCCCCTTTAACAGAAAGCAGCAAGATTGGAATTGCGTTGGTATCCATCTTAAATAAAACAGGTTTATCAGCATTTGCCGGGAGAGTATTTGAGATACCATCAATAGCTTTTTGGACATCCAAATAAGCGGTATTCATGTCAGCAGACATTTTAAAAGTAACTGTGACAGTTCCATATCCCTCTTTAGCCGTGGAATTTATTGTGTCTACCCCGCTTATACCTGAGACAGCATCTTCAATCGGCTTGATAATATCCTTCCTGATGTCCTCAGCATTTGCGCCGCTGTAGGTTGTTGTTACCGATATAACCGGAATATTCATCGAAGGCAGTAAATTGGCACCCATATTGGTATAACCAATTATCCCTAACGCCACTAATAATACGACGACCATCCACATCGCCGCTGGTTTTTTAACCGATATCTCTGTTAAATTCATTTTTTTCTTCCTTATTCATTTCAAATTTAGTAACTGACTAGTTTACGCTCTCTTACAAAATAGACAAACAAAATAATCGACTACTAAGTTAAGTACCCAGCTAATTTCTCTTCATACTTATTTGTTATAAAAAATGTGACAAATTTCATTTATGCCCTGATAATTTCCCTATCTAAAACTTATAAGTACTACTCAAACCGCTTGTCTAGGTTATCAAAAAACAGCATCATCAGCTGATGAATCAAGTATCTTGTTGCCACTTCCTCCTCAGCTTTTCTGAATATCAAGAATAAACCTTCGATAAACGTCGAAGCAATAACATAAAAAATAAAAGGATCTTTAACTTCAATTCCTTTTTCTTGGAATTCAGGCCATAAACTTTCTCTTAGACTTTTTTCTGCGAACTTAGTTAGCTCTTCCTTGAAACGCGCATACTTTGTCCCTTTGCTTTTATCGACTATAATTAATAACTGGATTTTATACTCTTTCATTACTTCCATAATAGAATTAACGATTTCTTCAAACGAACATATCTCTTGCTTATGTACTTCCATCCTCAAAAAACATTGATATACCGGCTCTACTATTTCATTGAACAGATCTTCCTTGTTTTTAAAATATCTGTAGACATTGCCTATAGCTACTCCGGCATTATTAGCTATAGTTCTCATTGACGCATGTAAAAACCCCCTATCTTGAAATTCTTTCATTGCCTCCATAATTATCCTGTTGCGAACTTCATTCTTAAGATATTGCATAAATGAACCTCTTTTCACTATTCATCGAATTATAGCACATAATTCACAAATAGTAAAAGCCAACATTACTATAATTTGTCTATTCCATTACATAATAATGGATTAACTCATTAACATCAATTCCCAAATGTGCCTTTAGTACATTATCACAAATAGTCATGAATGGCAATTAGGATAAACATTCTATCTTTTGCTTAAGTTTGCCTCCATTAGTTACGTATTATATAATTTAGTTATCAATTTTGATCAGCATTAATCATTTCTAGTGGCAAATAGATTAAGGAGTGTGTCCAATGGCTGAATTCAAAGAAATAATGACCTTACGCCAAGTGGCAGAATACCTGCAAATCAGCGAGGTTACCACCTATCGTTTGGTTCAGGAAGACAAAATCCCCGCCTTTAAAGTTGGACGCAGCTGGCGGGTAAAAAAAGAAGATCTTAACGAATTTATTGAAAAGCAAAAACGTGGAGAAAGGTTCTAATAATTGGAGCCCTTACCCATCTATTATTACCTCATAAGTTATAAATCTTTGCCTTACTTTAGCTTTCTACCTCATACATGGCAATTTATAACGATTAACGCGGGAGTGATATTCTTGTTTGACCACCTCTATAACCTGGTTAAAGCCCATTTAAACCAAAGGCTATTTGACCCTAAAGACCTAGAATTATTAAATCAGATTATGAAAAGACTTATTGGTATGACTGTGCATTTATATGTTAACTCAGATTCGCAATACGATCGCAGTTACGAATTCGTTATGCGCGTGAAGTCTGCCAGCTATGTCGATGGCAAGATAAATATTACGGCCACAACCAATACTATAGATTTTCGGGCGGCGGGAATTATCATCACTTCACAACAAGAGCAAATTATGATTACTGCGCCCAGCAGTGAGGAAGTTGGATCTGTACTGATTATCATAATTACTAGGGAGGAAAACCAGTGGCCGAGATTGGTCTTGAACTATGCTTTATAAAACGTCTGTCTGTGGCAAAGATTTCCACAGCTGGGATACATTTCGCAAACTTTCTGAGTTTGAGCAAAAATAAACGCCGATTAGGAATTTCAACTTTACGGCGTTTCGTATTAGAGAGATAGGGATGTGACCAACACCTCAATCGGATGATATAACAAAACCTATTGATAATTTAATGTGCGCTTTCCTTGATTTAGGCAAATTTTATCCCTGATGTTTAAAACTCCAAATACAACATGATAAACATTTATCCTCTTGATCCTAAGTGTATTAGTTCATATAATACACTTAGGATCAGTTATTTATATAAAGGAGTCGCGATATTGGAAAACATTCAAGTCGGTGCTTATAATTTCCAAATAGATTTATCCAAACCACTGTATGAACAAGTTTTGCAGCAAATACGCCATGCCATTGCGAGAAGTGATGTCCTACCTGGAACAAAGTTGCCCTCCGTGCGGGAGCTTGCCCAACAATTAAAGATCAACCCCAACACCGTAATGCGCGCCTATCAAGAACTAGATCGTGACCACCTGACAGAAACCCGCCGGGGACAGGGAACTTTTATCACCTCCGATCTCGATACTGTCAAACAAGTAAAAAAGGCGCTGGCAAGTGAGGCTGCTCTTGCCTTTGTCTCGTCTATGAAAAAACTAGGAATTGACCGACCAACCGCAGAGTCTCTACTAAAGGAGGTCGCTTGGCATGAGTAATGCCCTTGAAATTAAATACTTGAGCAAATCCTACGGTTCAAAGATCGCCCTCGACGACTTATACGTTTCCTTCCCCGAAGGACAAATCACAGGACTTCTAGGTCCCAACGGCGCCGGAAAATCAACGCTTCTCAAGGTTATCGTCGGGCTCGTTAAACCGCAGGCAGGGAACGTTCAGCTTTTTGGCCAACCACCTCACTGGAAGTTAAACGCTAAGATTGCATACCTCCCAGACCGCGCCAAGTGGTACAAAGCCCATACCATTGAACGAGCCTTAAACTATGCTCTGACCATTCTGCCGGGCTTTGACCTGCCCCGCGCTCTTAAAATGGTCATAACTATGGATCTTGACTTAGATTCACGGGTATCCGCCTTGTCCAAAGGTCAGCAAGCAAGTTTGTATGTAATTCTATGTCTGGCTCGGAAAGTTAAACTCGTACTACTCGATGAACCTTTTACGGGGATTGATCTTTTGTCTCGTGAACGCATAATTCAGTCTCTAATCGATTCTATGATTGATCAACCGCAAACCATCATAATCAGTACCCATGAAATTTACGAAACAGAGAGCTTGTTTGATCATGTCGTATTTCTGAACAGGGGGAAGCTCGTTTTAGAGGGAAATGTAGAAGCCCTGCGCCAGGAAAAAGGCTGCATAGAATCCATATATAGGGGGTTGTTTCGATGAAAGCACTTTGGACTTTGGTAAGAAATGATTCAAAGATCTTCGATAAAGTTTATTACCGTGAGAGTTCCCCTTTAATGGGCATTTATCAAGGATTAGCAAACGCCTTAGTGATGGGAGGATTAATCTGGGCCACATCCCTGGGTTTTATCAACGGTGGCTTTGTCATCTGGTGCGTTTTAATTTCGATCCCTTTTGTGATCTCATTCTCAATCCTAAATAAAGAATGGCATGATGGAACTATTGGATGGTGGCTTGCCCTTCCTTATCCTAGAAGCTTACTGCTCAGTGCCAAATGCATTGCAAGCTTTTTGCTTCTCTTAGAGAGTTACATATTCATACTAGCTATCGTATTAATACAGTTGTTTTTAATCAACTCAACTCTGCCCCCTTTTCTCCCTCATACTCAGCTATTGGACGCATTTCAGGCTTGTTCCGAAGACCTTAGCTGGTTGTTAATTATAAGCCCTTTCTCAATCCTTCTGGGTACCCTGATAATTTCTTTTGCAAGGTCCCATTGGCTGCCCAAATTCCCCATTGCCTGGGGCGGTCTCGGGTTTGGGTTTATTGTTAATTTATACGTGGTAAAGGTCTTTGGACTTTTACCGTTGAGTACGTCCTCTGTCCATCATGGACAAATGCACTTCATCAGTGTGAATGGGAGTAATTTCTTAACAACGTTACTTTTTTCTCTCTCTATTTCAGCAATTTTGTTCGCTTTTTCGGTGTACATTCTTACTCAGCATGTTGAGGTATAACCACCTTATCTGCTCATCTGATATGCGGATAGAATTTAAGCATCATCATGGTTTCTTTTTCTAATCGCTGACAAAAGTCAAATCCTGAGCGATGTATCAAAGGGTAGTTTATCGTCTTGATAACGTTCTAGAACGCTGAAAACTGGAAGCATTAAGTCTTCCAGTTTATCTTTTAAATCTTAATTAAGCAAAATAGCTTTTTTCATCTAAGCGTTGTTGCTGTTTGCAGCGGCTGTTTTAACAGCCAAGGCGACGCAAGCACCTACGATAGGATTATTCCCCATTCCTATAAATCCCATCATATCAACATGAGCCGGTACAGAACTCGAACCCGCAAACTGGGCATCAGAATGCATTCGTCCCAGAGTGTCGGTGAAGCCGTAAGAGGCCGGACCTGCCGCCATATTGTCCGGATGCAGAGTTCTGCCGGTGCCGCCTCCCGAAGCAACCGAGAAGAAAGAATGATTATTTTCTATGGCCCATTTTTTAAACGTTCCCACCACAGGATGTTGAAAGCGTGTGGGATTCGTTGAGTTTCCGGTAATCGAAATATTGACGCTTCGAGCTTTCATAATGGCAACGCCTTCATCCACTGAGTTAGCACCGAAAACCTTGACAGCTTGTCGTTTATCCGTTGAATAGTGTTTCTCACGGATAACCATGAGTTCATTTTTCGAAAAATCATAGTCTGTTTGAACATAGGTGAATCCCGTCATTCTCGCGATAATCTTTGCTGCATCTTTTCCAAGGCCAATCAAGACAACCTCTAAGGGTTCCTTACGAGCCAAATCGGCATATTTGGATACGCCTAAGGCCCCTTCGGCCGCCGCAAAGGATTCATGTCCTGCGACAAACGCAAAAACTTTTGTCTGATCATCTAACAGCATAGCAGCTAATCGCCCATGCCCTAAACCAACCTCTCTTTGGTGAGCAATCGATCCTGGAATGGTAAACGCCTGCAAGCCTTCCCCAATCAAGTGTGCCGTTCTTGTGGCCTGCGAGTCTCCCGATTTCAAGGCTAGAGCCGTTCCCATCGTAAAGGCCCAAATGGCATTGTCAAAGGCGATAGGTTGAATTTCCCGTATCGCTTCTTCAACATCAACCCCACGGGCAAGAGTATAATCTCTTACTTCCCCAAGCTCCTTCATATCAAGCTGTTCAAGTACTTCATTTATTCCCAATTGACGATGTTCATATCCTGAAAACACGGATTATACCCCCTTAAGCTTTTCTTGGATCGATGAAAGTTACTGCTTCATGGTATCTGCCATATATGCCCGTTGCTTTTTCATAAGCGCTATCGGGTGTTAATCCGTCACGGATCAAGGCCATCATTTTCCCTAAATTCACATACTTATAACCAATAATTTCTTTTTCGTCATCCAGACCCAGTTCCAAAACATAACCTTCTGTGACCTCTAAATATCTGGGACCAAACTGACTGGAGCTATATATGGTTCCAACTTGGGAACGCATAAATTTCCCCAGTTCTTCTCCACCTTCCCCAACAGGAATTCCTCCTAAAGAAAATGCCGTTTGACTTCTACCATAGGCCAATTGAAGAAATAGTTCACGCATCGCCACATTAATTGCGTCACAGACCAGATCAGTATTGAGGGCCTCAAGCAAGGTTTTTCCAGGCAGAATCTCACCGGCCATAGCTGCGCTTTGTGTCATACCGGAACACCCTATGGTTTCAACTAATGCTTCTTGAATAATCCCATTTTTAACATTCAGCGTTAGCTTACAGGCCCCTTGCTGCGGAGCGCAAGCTCCCACTCCGTGAGTTAAGCCGTTTAAATCACGAATCTCAAATGCTTTCGTCCAACGCCCTTCCTGCGGAATCGGCGCAGGCCCATGAAGGGCACAACTTGATACTTTTTCTGGCATAGTTTCTTCTCCTTCTCTTTTAAATAACTTTATTGTCTCTTAGTAAAAGGTTGTAACTTCCCTTAAAAACACTGTATTTGCCCTGGATATTCAGTGAGTTTTCGGTTCTTGAATCCGTCCTGTACTCTAGTTCATTACCCGGGTAAATTTGGTCGTCTGGTAATCGGCAGACTTTTAAGATTCAGCCTTTCCAGACGAGTTTTTCCAAATATTAAGGTGCATTTTAGTTAGTACAGATCTTCATTCATAACAAGTAGAATATATCTGCCTCTAGACAGACAGAGATATATCTGTTTTCGCATTTTCTTCTAACCCTAACAATCGGGCCACATATTTGGCAGAACTTGCTTGAAAACTTAGTGTTATTATGATTGACATAAAAGTTACTGCTGAAATCATCTGTGAGCTTTGAACTCTCATAGAGACCAGCATACCTGCAAGTGCGGCAGGCATTACCCCTGTTTCCCGAGTCCACATCAAATATAACATTTCTTTAAAATTCCATCGTGCTTTACGGTCAGGAATTACGGAAATAATCACCGAAGCAGGCCTTGCAACAAACATAAGCATTAAAACAACCAACAAAGCGCCCTGCCAATAATGAAGTAGGATATTAAAATTAACCTGTGTACCTAAGATGACAAAGATCATGATCCTTAAAATTCTTGAAAGCATATCCTTAAAATTGTCATGAAGATTTAGACTTTCCTCCTCAATAATAATACGAAAGCTGTCTTTATTGCCCATAAAGATCCCAAAAACAAATACAGCCATAAAACCACTGAATCCTAATTGACTGGCAATATAATAGACTCCTAATACAGAAGCCACAACAATTTCGCCTGCAAAACCATTAAGCAAACCAAATTTATGCTCTGAAACGAGCACTAATGCCAGATAACCAATCACAGCGCCTATAATTATTCCCCCGCCCGCCGTTTTAATAAGCTGCAAAATACTGTTTGTTAATGAGAAAGAGCTTCCACTGATAAGACTCATGACAGCAAACGTTAGAATAGCTCCAGCTGCATCATTAAAGGCTGATTCAGAAATAATAGTTTGTTTGAGCCTAGAGTTAATGTTCATATTCTTAAACAGAGGAACTAATACCGAAGGATCAGTAGCAGCAATAACAGAACCAAGAAGTACAGCATACATAAAATTCAAATGAAGAAACATCCGAACAAAGTATCCTATTATAAATGTTGAGATAATAACGCCAACCGTAGCTAACATAGCAACTGAAAATTTCACTATGTTCAACACTTTAAGATTAATTTCACAGCCGCCATCGTATAAAATAAACGCTGCCCCGAAAGTCAGAATAAATTGATTTACTGCATTGAAATTCTGAAAGTTAACTAAACCCAGTGCCTCAGGCCCAATTAAAATTCCCAGAATAATAAACAGTACTGTATCAGGAATATTTAACCAAGCACTTAACTTGATGCCTATTATCCCACTAACTATGATCACGGCTAACAATTTCATGATTTCATCAGTTAATAGCGATATACTATTAATCATACCATTGCCTACTTTCAATGAAATTCTTAGAAATACTAAACTTGCTAAACTTTTTACTTCCTAATTTAAATTGACTCATTGAAAATTTGCAGTTCTCCAGCTAATATGGCGAAGCTTTAGCGACATTGAGTTAATTGCCATGAATGTTAGCTATATATTTATCCAGTTTTTAAGCCCTCCACTTCTTAAGTGGGGAAGCCTTCGTTAACTTCAGGTGGGATAGATTCCCCAGCTGAACAAATTCACTTGGCGGAAAAATCAACTTAGTTCTTAACATTGACAATAGATTTTCGCGACACTATACTGGCATTAACCAGATGACCATGAATTTACAATACTGATAACGTATAAAGTCCTACTATAATAAGGAAGTGAATTTATGTCAAAATTAGAAAATGAGTTTATTTCTGTTATCGTAGAACCAAAGGGAGCAGAAATTCAAAGCCTAATCTCAAAACAAGATAGCACGGAGTATATTTGGCAAGGAGACCCAAAATACTGGCCTTGGCATGCACCCATCTGTTTTCCTATCGTCGGAAAATTAGCTAATGACAAATATTACGTTAAGGGTAATGCCTATTCACTTCCCATCCACGGATTCGCCAGAGACATGGAATTTAATGAGATTGATATCTCTCAAAGCCATGTAATATACCATCTAGGCTATGACATTACTACTCTTGCCAGATTTCCTTTTAAATTCGAACTGGAAATTACATATACCCTAAAAGGTAATGGTGTAGATATAGCGTATACTGTAGAAAACGTGGATGATAAAGAGCTCTATTTTTCGCTTGGGGCACATCCTGGTTTTAACTGCCCATTTTCTTCCGAAGAGATGTTTAATGACTGCGAGTTAGCTTTTGAAAAAGCCGAAAGATACTTTATCAAAGGGCAGGAAGAATTGCATTTACCAAGTGATAACATTTTACAGCTCAAACATGATATCTTCAGCAAAGGTGTTCTAACCTTTAAAAATCCGCAATCCCAGTTTGTCACTCTAAGAAGCCGAAAAACAGGCCGAACACTAACCCTTCGTTTTGAAGGGTTCCCTTACCTTGGAATCTGGAGTAAACCGGAAGGAGCACCCTTTATTTGTATTGAGCCATGGTACGGGATCACTGACAGGCCAGGGGAAAGTCAAGAGATTTCTGCGAAAGAAGGTATACTCTCTTTACAGCCAAATCAGGAGTTCAGATGTGCATACCAAATAATTGTCGGATAGTCAGTTCCAACTTTTTACCGAGGATTCTAAATGGCGAAGAGCCTGAGGAATCCTCTTTCTACTATTACGATCGACTGAGACGGTCTGCTAAATTCTGCATACTATTCCTGCTATACTGATAAACTTGTTTATAGCTGGAGCAAAAATAATCACCATCGATCTCATTGGTACCTGGATTCCATAACCTGCTGCGCGGACACCCTCCATGACAAAACTTCAGAAATTCACAACCTTGACATTTTGATGGCAGCGATGCCTTTTTTTGAAGGAAGTGTTCGTAAGTAATGCTCTTTAAAATCGACACCAAGGAATCCTTTCTTAGATTGCCAACTCTATAGTCATCACTCATGTAAAAATCACATGGAAAAGCGTCGCCATTCTGTTCCAAGATCAATGTCGTTGGACAAATTTGACGATGCATGCAAATTTCCGGTTCTTGATCTAAATATACTCTGAGAATATTATCGAAAAACCTCACCGAAAGAGTGGGAAAGCCATTGTTAAACCATAAATCAAAGGCACGGCATAAGAATCGTCCATATTCTTCAGAAGTAATTAAGTACCCTGGGGCTTTACTTGTTTCTTGCGCCTTAAAATCCATACCAGGTATGAATTGAACGAAATTAAATCCTTCTTCCCTATAGAATGCAAAGAGTTCTTCAACTCGGCCAATGTTATGCTCGTGAAGGACTGTCAAAATATTAAAATCAACATCAGCCCGACGCAGATACTCGATCCCTTTTATGACTTGAAGATAACTCCCCACCCCGGACCTTGTTACGCGATGAGAATCATTTATATCTTTTGGACCATCGAGACTAACTCCTACCAAAAAATTATATTTTTTGAGAAAGCGGGCCCAATCTGCATTTAAAAGCGTAGCGTTTGTCTGCACTGAATTACTAATCATTGTATTAGGCGGGGCATACTTTGCTTGGTAATAAACCACTTCTTCAAAAAAGTCCAAACCAGCAAGCAACGGTTCTCCGCCTTGCCAAGAAAAGGAAACTTCTCCTCGTGACAAACCCATATATTCTTTTATAACCTTTTTAAGGAGAACAGAGTCAACTCGTTTGATATGTGATGGTTTTCTCCCCTTCGTCCGACTATAGTAACAATAACTGCAGGCCAGATTACAAGCCTCGGATACTGTTTTCCACATAATTCCTGTCAAGGATTGATTGGTTTGGTTGATTTGACTTAGCTTTTCCATGCTCTAACCCCTTAAGCGCTCTTCATTTTAATATAGCTGCATCTGAATTCACCTCCTAGTCACGCTATCTCTAGGAGGTGATGTCATTCGAGACTCCCCTTCCAATTAGCCGTCAGGAGTAACTGTTATAGCTTCGGTTATAGTGTTGGTCAGGCCTTATAATCGAAATTTACTTATGGCATTCTGTAACTCCCCGGCCAAAGCTGCCAGGCTTTGGCTGGCTGAGGCAATTTGCTCAATCGATGCAGATTGTTCCTCAGTTGCCGCTGAAACAGTTTGGGTATGAGCTGAATTCTTTTTACTGATGTCATCAATTTCTAGCACAGAATCCACCACTTGCTGACTAGTACCGGCAATTTGTTGAGTCGTTGCCGAAATTTCTTGAGCCTGGGCGGCCACTTCTGCAACAGATTGAGCAATTTCTGCAAAAACATCTCCTGATTTATTAACTACGTCAATTCCCCTTTGCACATCATTAGCTCCGTGTTCCATCGCTTGAACTGCTTCCTGAATATTAACTTGATTTTCAATGATAAGCGTTGCTATTTTGGTAGCCGCTTCAGCCGATTGCTCCGCTAATTTGCGAACCTCCTCGGCAACGACAGCAAAGCCTCGACCTTGTTCACCTGCCCGCGCGGCTTCAATGGCGGCATTCAGAGCTAACAAATTAGTTTGTTCAGCGATGGCGGATATAACATTTGTAATATCACTAATTTGCTGAGAGCTTGTTGATAATTTTTGGATGGCCTCTCCAACGAGAGATGTACTTTGAGCAACCGCACCCATCTGTTCAACTGCATCATCAACAGCCTTTTGACCCACTTCTGTAGATGTTGATGTATCAGACATTCGTTGAGCGACTTTACTCGCAGTAGTCGCCATTTCTTGAATACTTACGGAAATTCGTTCAATCGCTGTAGAGGTATCGTCAACTGCCCCGGACTGTATTTCAACCCCATTAGCGACCTCAGCAATTGCTGAGGCAATTTGTTCAGAAGCCTGAGAACTTTCTTCAGCGCCGGTACTTAATTCTTCAGCGGAAGAAGCAACCTGTTCACTGGTCAGAGCTACTTGCCCTATCAGTTCCTTTAAGCTGACAGTCATCGTGTTAATCGCTTGAGCGAGCAACCCGATTTCGTCTTTCGAATCAATTCCAACCTCTTCCACGTTCAGATTGCCGTCTGCTATTTCATTGACTTGTGAAACTACTTTTTTAAGGGGACCAGAAATCATTTTCCCAATTAACAAGCCGAGAAAAATTGCTAAAACAACGGAGATCAACGTTATGCCTATTATTATCAGCGTAGAAATTTGATAATCATTTTTCGCCTGCTCCATCAGCTGCTTAGCGGTTTTACCATTATAATCTGCCAAAAGCTGAAAATGATCGTTCAAAGATCCTAAAAGGGTATCTGCATTACTCACATAATATTGGTAAGCCAGCCATTTATCACCCTTTTGAGCAATTTGAAGCGCTTTCTGTCTTTGATCACAGTAAGACTTCCACTCATTATTAAATATAGGCAAGAGATGAGTTTCATAGGGCGTTAGTTGAGCATTTTGATACTTAGCGATCGCCTGGTCAATTTGTTTTACAAGGTCATTTGACTGGTCTTGAAGCCTTTTTTCTTGTTCCGGGTCAAGTTGAGCAAGCAAAAATTGATAATCAAGCCCTTCAAGGTTACGGTCGAGCATTCTTGCTTCTTTAATTGCTGATATTGCGTGGAGCTTGTCCAGGTATAAAATATCGATCGTATTATTGGATAGTTTATTATTATAATATCCCGTGAAACCCACTGCTGCCAGGAATACTGCCATTAAAACGACCAGGGACATGATCTTTACGCTTGTATTTAAATGGCGAAACCATTTCATAGTATCCCTCCAAAATTGTACAACTTGAGCATTACCAATATATTAATTCACTCTATCGGGAAGCAATTATGGGGGTGAAAGGATTATTAGACTGTTACCAAGTCAAAGGCAAAAGGGAATGCTTTATAAATCATTTACTAAATGAAATTATGACGTATTGGATATCTCATGTATCTGTTATTAACTTAAGGAAAGATAATTCAGCTATTGCCACAAATTGATGAAACCTTTGCCCAAGAAATGAATTAAAATAATAAGTTTGAAAATGTCAACAGAGGTTCACCGATTAGAGGTCGGCAGTATTCAATAAATTCAGGCGTAACACCGTTCCCTCTTTCGTTAATATATTGATTCGGTAACTTCTTCTCATGCATCATAACTTCCTCTAAAGGTATTAACATCGGTTCACATTGATAGGGCTGATTGGAAATACGTTTGAAGCCAACCATTTTACCTGTCTCACCTTGCAGGGCTGCTTGAACTGAATAAGCTCCCGCAAGGATGGCTTCCTCACGATCTCTGGAAGACTGATAGGCTATGGAGGCTCTCCCTATAATCCCCGGCTTCTCACTGCGCGCTTTGATGCCTAACTCTTTGATTACCAGCATGGCAAGATGAGTGCCGACATCCCCGAAATAAACATCTCTGCCCTTGGTCATTAGGGGCGGAACTACAGAATTGCCTTGACTATCCTTTATTCCCTCACTAACGACGACGACGACTCCTCCGTACTCCTTATGCCGCTCTTGCACATCCTCCAGAAACGCTTCAGAGTCGAAGGCTCTTTCCGGGACATAAATAAGATGCGGGGCATCGTCGGATTTTTTTTGCGCCAGCGCTGAGGCAGCTGTAATCCAGCCGGCATTCCTTCCCATGGCTTCAATGATGCAAACGTGGATGGGCATTGACTTAACATCTTGCGCCACTTCGGCTGTAGTTGCCGCGATAAATCTCGCTGCACTGCCGAATCCCGGGGAATGATCTGTTACGGCGATATCATTATCCACCGTCTTTGGAATTCCTAGAACACGAATATCATGCTCCCGGGCCAGGCGAAAGATTTTTCCACAGGTATCCATAGAGCCGTTTCCACCGTTAAAAAGAAGATATTTAATCTTCTTTTTCAACAAGTTAGCTAGAATAGTTTCATAATCTGTTTCACTAAGCCGCGTCCTGGAGGTACCAATGGCAGAAGCCGGGGTGAAGGGAAGCCGCCTGAGACTGCTGTCCGGTTGCTGTCTTAAGTCGATTAGCCCTTCTTTCAGAATCCCTTCTATTCCCCCGGTAGCCCCGTATATTCCCGTGATTTCCCGGTGAATTTTAGCTTCTTCTATGGCTCCGTACAACGAAGCATTGATAACAGCCGTGGGGCCTCCGCCATGAACAATCAGCAGGTTGCCCCCACTTGTGTTACTCAATCCTGCCCCCTCCTTTACGGTATCGTTCGGCCATTTCTTCTAAGCTGATAACCTCTACCTTAGGTGCGTACCCGACAGAACCAAACTCCACGATTTGAGTACCTACGACTTCTTTAACTCCGTTTTTAATGCAGGCCATAAGCTCCTGCAGTATAGGATCCTTTTGATCGTCACCGGTTATAAAGTTTTCCAGTATAGGCGTTAAATACGCTCTGGGGTCAAATTGTTCCGGAGCTTGCTCCAAACGTTCACGAATCGCTTGAATCATGTGATCCTTTACATGGTTTGTTAGATTATAGATTAACTCACGTATATTCCTGGTGACTGCCAAGCGTATATCTGTGTCCACATTAATTTTACCGATCCCCGCTCGAATGACCGGTTTCAGTTCGGATGAAGGTATGCCATTGGCCTGCGCCAATTTCCCGCCAAGCTGGTTAATTTCTTCTACTATATATCTAGGAACTGCCGAGGACCCGTGGGAAACCAAGACCCCAAAAATTCCTTCGTGCTTGAGGTTCTCCATGGTAGCGATGACAATCTCTTTGCGTAATTGGATATTGTCTCCTTTGACTGCCCCGTGCTTCGTCCCATAGGAAATAGCTAAGCAGTCAACCCCCGTCCTCCGGAAAAACTCAACGGCTTTAAGAGGGTTCGTATAGGTCGAATGTTCAGAAAAAACATCATCCTCGACGCCTGAAAGCACGCCAAGTTCGCCTTCTACGGTAACTCCCCGTTCATGGGCATATTGAACAACCTCGCGGGTCAGATCAACATTCTCTTCAAACGGAAGATGCGAGCCATCAATCATGACAGAAGTATAGCCCCCTTCGATGGCTGCCTTCACCGAATCAAAATCTTTGCCATGATCCAAATGGAGTACGATAGGGATAGGAGAATTCTTAGCAAGCTTGGCGACAGCCTCTCCGATGAGCTTGGCTCCTTTGCGCTTGTCTTCCAGGGTCCCTTTCATAAAATTAGCATTGCCGCCCATAAAGGCGTTGGCAAGATCCGCTCCTTGCAGGATGGCAGCTGAGCGAAACATTTCATGGACTTCAATCACGGCCTCAGCTTGGACTACACTATTAACATTGAAGGCTCCCTGAGCAAACCCATACTGGCGAACGGTTTCCAATAAGGGCCTCATCGGTATTAGCGGCATTTTAAAAATCTCCTTTCCGCATTCCTAAGTGAACGCTGGCTGTTTTAAAGGCTTTGGGCAGAGCCAGAATGTTTGGGTTAGCTCCCACGTATTTTTCCGCATCCTTGAGGGCCTCTTCAAAGCTAGCCCGTGTTTTCATGCCCATGCTCCGCGCATACCCCGGTTCATAAGCACCGACGATATAAATTGCCGAGCAATGTTTTTCCGCAATATGGCCACAGGAGATCATGGAAAAGGCATGATAAGGGTGATAGCCAAAGTTAAAGCGGTATTTATCCGTATACTCCTTATTCATAGCCATATATTCGCCGTACTTCTCCAGATCAGGCAAGGTATTGTGATAATCTTTTTGGAACAGGTCATAGACACTCCGGTAGGATGGAAATTCTTCATCATGGAAATAACCGTTACAAATGGATGAGCAAATAACAACACAATGATCGCTGAGGATTCTCTTATGCCGAATAATTTGGGCGGATATGGCCTGCAGCATCAAGATCGGGTTTGTTCCCATACCATTGCCATAGTGAAAGCTTTGCGGCATGCCGAAAACGACAACGTCATATTTTTTCTCGGCCCAAGGAACATAGGTCCTTTTATTGGCTATTTCCCAAGATAAGGGTTGAATTTCCTTAGCATAACCGGTGAAAATGGCTATTTGTCTCTGGTAGGTGTCCAGAACTGCATCACAGGTGAAGAATGTTTTCTGCATACATTTTTCCATATACTGCCCAATGGAGTCGAACTTACTGCGCATCAGGCTATGGTTATTGACCGGGGTGAAATCATCCCGATGCATTACATGGGGCACATGGTGAGAGGCGATGGATCTCCAGTGAGTAATGCCGGTGGCACAATGCTTATATCCTCCTGAATATCCTCCATAAGGATTGCCAAGGACGTGGCCAATAAGAACCGCAAGATCCGCTTCATAGACTTCTTTGTTCATGATCACAGGATTTCCCATCTCATCCCGGCCAAGATCAACCAAATTATCCCAATTTTCGCTGTCGTGATTCTTAATTTGATTCGACCACCAAAATTCATTAAAGGTCTTTTCGCCTAAAATGCGCTTAATTTCTTCCCTGGTATTCTTGCGATGGAGTCCGTTGCTGCAGATGAGCTGAATATCTTTTTTCTCCACTCCGGCCTTGAGACACTCCTCGATGATAATAGGAATAGAAACTTTACGATGAGACGTCTCTTGAAATCCGCCTTTAACTCTATCCGGAAAAACGATGACAACTTTGGAGCCCTTCGTTACTTGTTTGGCGATAGGATCCATCCCTATTGGATTTAAAATCGATTGTCGAGTTGTTTCGATGATATCCTCTAGAACCGGCGGATCCTGAACTGTTTCTCCGGGAATGAAAACATCCGTTGTATCCGGCAGTTCAGCCTCCATTAATCCTTCACCATATTCAAATGCAAACTTCGTCATTGTATATACCTCCGTAAACCTTCGTTATTGTGTCTTCAGCATGTGTATCGGCTCATTAAGAGCCGCATGGGCTGCTTCTAAGATCGTTTCACTAATGGTCGGATGAGCGTGAATCGTTCGAGTTATATCCTCAAGGGTTCCGCCCTTTTCCATGAGCAAGGCAACCTGGCCAATAATTTCGGTGGCATTGGGTCCAATGATATGTCCCCCTACAACTCTTCCGCTCTTCCGTTCAGCGATCAGCTTGGCAAAACCTGTGGCGGCGCCCATGGCTGCCGCTTTGCCGCAGGCCCTCATGGAAAACTTACCGACTAAAACGTCCTCATATACGTCTTTCGCCTGTGTCTCCGTCAAGCCAACAGAACCAATTTCCGGAATTGTGTAGATACAACTGGGAACGACTCGATAGGACATGGCAGCTTCTTTACCGGCAATGGTTTCAGCAGCAATAATTCCCTGAGCACTGGCAACGTGAGCCAATTGAATTTTCCCGGTAATATCGCCCACAGCATAAATATTTTTAAGACTCGTTTCCATTTGATCGTTGACTTTGATGTAGTTCTTTTCTAAGTCAAGATTTAAGGCTTCTAATCCCTTTAAGTTTGCTTTTCGCCCAACACTTACTAAGACCTTATCTGCATCAATAACAGCTTCTTTGGCTCCCGAAACGGTAACTTTTAAACTCTCATTTTCTTTCTGAACGCCCTCAACCTTACAATTGGTCAAGACTTTAATTCCGCTTGACTTAAAACTTGTCATTAAGGTTGCTGAAACCTCTTGATCCATCAAAGGTACAAGATAAGGCTGCATTTCAATAATGGTAACCTTGCTGCCGAAATTGCTGAAAATTGTTGCCAGTTCACAACCAATAACTCCGCCGCCAATAATAACCAGTTTTTCGGGAACATGATCCAGTTCCAGAAGCTCTGTAGATGTTAAGATACCTTCTTCATCGAGTCCCAGTATGGGCGGGATAACATTGGAGGATCCCGTAGCTATAATTAAGTGACTAAAATGAATCTCCTGATCAGAAACCGTCAGCATCGTTTCTGACAGGACTTTAGCCTCCCCTCGGACGAGGTCAATGCCATTGCCTTTAAGGAGTAATTCTACGCCATTCACCAATTGGTTAATGACTCGATTTTTCATTTTCTGAGTTCCCAACATATCAACTTCCGGTTTAGGAACCTTCAGACCCCTTTTCTCGGCATGTTTAATTTGATGAAGGATTTCCGCATTCATAATTAGAGTTTTTGTTGGAATACATCCTACATTCAGGCAAGTTCCGCCGACCTGCTCCTTTTCAATAACAACGGTCTTTAAGCCAAGCTGCGCCGCTCTGATAGCAGCCACATACCCCCCTGGGCCTGCGCCGATAATTGCCACGTCGTAATGATTCATGCTTACCTCCCGTCTAATTGATTCTTTCAATAATCAATTTGCAGATTCATAGTTCTTAATAATTTTCACTAAATCATCAGGATAAAAACCAATTTCTCCCTTAAATTGAGTCAACGCAACAAGCCCTCCCCCAATAGCTTTGACTTGGGCGATGGATGCAGCGTTTTCTTCTTTAAGGCCTCCACCATAAACAACAGTTACTTCTGAACCATAACGTTCTTTAAAAACTTCTTTAATATAAGAAGCAACAAACTCAATGTAGTCCGGTTCAGGCGGAGTTTTACCCGGTCCAATAGCCCAGAGTGGCTCGTAGGCTAAGACCAGGTTATTAGTGATGTCGTCTGCTTTGAAATCTTGAAGTGTCTCTTCAACTTGTCTTCTTAAAACCTTCTTAACATTCCCTCGCTGTTCCTCGGAAGTACCGCTCCCCCGTTCTTCGGCTGTTTCCCCCAAACACAAAAGCACATTGAGATTGGCCCGCAAAGCACAAAGGACTTCATGCCGGATAATGGAATGGATAGCCCCTTTGGCTCTATTTCTTTTCTCCGGATCTTGCAATACTTCTGGATCGTAATGTGCCATGATTTCCAATTTATCTTTAACTTCTTCCGAATGACCAATGATCGTCCAAGTGCATCCCAGGTTTCGAACAGCAGCAGCCGGTCTATTGGTAGTAAAAGCCCCAAAGTTTCCGCCTTTAGTCACATCCTCCCGGTAGATTCCCTGACAGCCGATATGAATGTTTTTTATAGTCTCTGCCGGAAATGATGAGAGTTTTTCATGAGCGCACATAATTAATCCTTCAGGAATCAGAAAAGTTACTTCAATAGTTTGTAAAGTTCCCAAACCTTTTTGGATACTTGTTTCAATGATCCATTCAATCCATTCCTTAGGGTTTTGATAATTACAGACACCGCCCATATCTCGGGGAACATCGAAACGTTTAAGATTTACAAATATCTCGGTCATAGAACTTCACCTCATTCTAAAAAATTCCGTTATTCTTTGCCTAAATTTGTTTTGCTTTAAATGGTTTTTAGAGACGAAAACATCACATTTTTATAGGCCTCTACACCCGGCTGATTGAAGGGGTCTACTCCCAGCAGAGACGCCGAGATATAGCAGGCATATTGAAAAAAGTAAAAGAGCTGCCCCATATAATAAGCCGTTAGTTCAGGTATATTAAGGACCAGGCAGGGCACTCCCCCTTCTACATGGGCTTTTACCGTTGCCTCATAGGCCGTTTTATTTAAAAATGTAAAATCTTTGCTGTCAATATACTGAAAGCCATCGTTATCTGTTTCTTCATGAGGTATCTTGAAAGACGACCCTTGATTCTCCAAGTTAAGAAATGTTTCAAAAAGCATTCTTTGGCCCTCTTGAATATATTGGCCTAATGAATGTAAATCTTCTGTAAAGGAACAGGCTGTTGGATAGATCCCCTTCCCATGTTTCCCTTCACTTTCACCAAAAAGTTGAATCCACCACTTAGAGAAATAAGAGAGCAGAGGTTCAAAAAATGCCAGAATTTCAAGATTATAACCCTTCTGAAGCAAACTATTTCTTGTAACGCCATACAGTACTGCTGGATTATCTTCAGGACTAAGGGATTGAATTTCCCTTTTTATATCGTTAGCACCCTGCAATAATTCTGTAATATTGATTCCGGCGACGGCGATCGGTAAAAGGCCTACGGCAGAGAGTACAGAAAACCTCCCTCCCACATCAAGAGGGAAAGGCAATAATGTATAGCCTTTCTCCTTTCCGAGAACTTCCAAACTACTGTTATTCAGAGAGGCCGTTGCGATAATCCTCTTCGCAGCTTCCGCCTCTCCATAGCGTTGCTCTAAATAGTTTCTGAGCACTCTAAAGGTAATTCCCGGTTCTAAAGTAGCGAAATTTTTGGCGATAACATTAATATAAACAGATTTATCAGAAAGCTTAGCCATTACTCGATTCATATGGTGAGGAGATAAGTTATTTCCGGCGTAAATTATTTCTACGTTATTGTCGCCCAGAGATTCGATGACAGCTCTGGATCCCTGATTCGAGCCACCAACACCGATTAGAACAAATACATCAGCCTTCTCCCGTATCTCCCGGGCCTTCGCTTGAATTTGCTGGATCAACGACGTATTGGCAAGGAGGTCGAGATCAACCCATCCTAAATTGTCTTTATCTTCTGTTGAGGCTTCAAGAACCTTTTCAATCAAGGGGCGATGTTTTTCTATTGAGTCAATGATTTCCTGTTGGCTAATAAACTGACTAACTCGTGAATAATCAAGCTTGACGTTCATTCTTAACCTCCTGAACCATGTTTATGTTTATCCAAAGTTACTGGCCGGAAGATTTCCGCAATTAAGAACTCTTATACTGTTAATAGAAAATTCATAACAAATGTATGGTATAATAAAAGCACTCTTTCCAAGCTGATATTTAGATTGCAAAGCCTCAACTAGGAAAGGTTTTTCAGTAGCAATACAAGTTAAGATTTTGCTGGAGCAACCTTAAATTGACTCTTCAGGTCCTATTCTGATTGGAGCCAGTACAAATTAGATACTTTCAGAATCTCTGAGATAGCTTAAGTAATCTTCCTTAGTTAATAACTCTTCAATTTCACTTAAGTCATTAGGTTTCAATTCGACCATCCAACCTGCTTCATAGGGCTGCTTATTAACAGTATCTGGAGAGTCCGCCAACTCTTCATTGACTGCCACAATTTCACCGCCGATAGGCACATAGAGAGCTGATACAGATTTCACCGACTCTGCCTGTCCAAAAACATCGCCTTTTTCGAAGACCTCACCAACATTAGGCAACTCTAAAAACACGATATCACCCAATTGATCTTGAGCAAAGTCGCTAATCCCTACTATGACATTGTCTCCTTTTACTCGAGCCCAGGCATGCTCCTGGTCATAGCGAAGATCTTCAAGCAACGTAAGTTCTTCTAAACCTTTCTTATCACTCACAATCTAAAATCCTTTCGTTATTTTTTAAGGGCGGGTGTTGCCCGCCCTTATTTTCATCGAATTGTCAATATTAACCGCAGCTTTAATTTAAGCAAGCAAGAAGTCCGTCAATTTTATTCCGCAAGTTTTCCAGCGTGTGGGAACTGTCAAAGAGGATATAGTTTACAAACAAGGTCGGTGGGGACTTGATTTTATGTCTTGTCGCCTCGCGATATTCATCCATAACGGCACTTTCCATTTCTGGGCTCTTTAAGTCAGAGCTGAATTTGTCCATGTCAAGTCCAATTTCTTGGGCATAACGCTTAAGATTCTCCTCTTCCAAAGCATTGTCTATACCGAACACATCGAATAAACGGTGGTGCATTTCCCAGAACTTCCCTTGAGCGCCGGCGGCCTCAGCAGCCTGAGCTGCTATGACCGCAAAGGGATGGGCGTGACGCATAGGAAAATGCCGGAAAATAAACTGAATCTTATTCTCATAAGAAGGCATCAACTCTTTGACAACACTAAAGAGATCCTTGCAGTGACTGCATTGATAATCACCGTACTCAATCAATACGATAGGGGCATCTGCTGAACCTAAGCGCCAGTCATCGCTTCTCAGCAGCGGCGGCTTCGGCGAATTGGAAAGATTATTGACGGCCCGAAGGACCATGGCAGGGTTGGGTAATCCCTCCTCCGGATCGTGCTCAAAGACACGGCGGATCAAACCTTCCTGGTCTACTACAAAGACTGCTGTCAAACTCTGCTCATTTACAAAGACACCATAACTGCTTGCCACTTCACGAGACTTCTCAGAAGCAACGATAGGGAATTCAATCTGTTTTTCGGCCGCGATTTTTTTCATTTCCTCAGACGATGCATCTGTAATAGCGACGAGTCTTGCTTTTTTAGCAGCATAGTCCTTGTGACGGCTTTGATACTCAGTCAGCTGAGAAACTGTTCTCTCAGTCATTTCTGATCCTAAAAAGAGAAGAACCGTTACTTCCGAAGAGTTACAGCTTACAGACTCTTCTTGCTCACGATTGATAGGTTGTAAGATAAACTCAGGCGCAGTAATCCCCGGTTGCAAGATGGGTCGATCGGTCATGTTCCCTCTCTCCTTCCTACTTAAATTTACGTCGTCCTTTAAGATGCGTTTCCGGAGTACCTACCTCTTCGAGCCACTCGACATACCGTTGGTGTATTTTCCTGGCTAGATCTTCATGCTCATTTATTAAATCATGTTCTTCGTTGGGGTCATCGGGCAAATAGAATAAGGCTGGTTCAACCCGTTCATATTGAGGTTTAAGAGCAATCATCTTTTTATTAACTTTAATACTTTCTTTAATTTCATCCTCATAGGCACCTGAATAATGCAAGCACCAGCCATCCTCTGTAACAATGGCGCACTTAGCGACAATTGGAGTGTGATGGATAATTGTGTTAGAGCTTACGGTAATATCGCGTACTTTCTCAGTTTCACCCCGTAGGAGAGGCATCAACGATTTACCGTGAATTGATTCCGGATTAAACTTCCAATCTTGAGTATAGAAAATACCACATTGCAATGCTTGAATATTTGTTTTTCCGCCAAAGGAATCCGTTGCTACTAAACCATTCATTTCGAGAATTGTTGGCATTAAATCCGGCGATTGAACTAAAGCATCAACACGCTCACCTGTTTTTTGACCCGGCAAATGGATCATCAAGGGAATACGGCGTATATCACTATACATGCGGCAAGTTTCATAAAAACCGTTCTTTGGGTTAAAGGACTTACCAATCAAACCATGCTCACCAAAAAGGTATCCATGATCACTTGTGAAAATAAAGGCAGTATCTTCTTCTAAGCCTAATTTTTCAACCTTGTCGATCAACTTGCCGACCCAATGGTCAACCATAGTGACTTCAGCCATATACAGGGCTCGTATATGCTTAAGCTCATCTTCCGAGAGGAAATTTTTCCAATAATCGTAGCAGGGATAGAGGACATCTTCGCCATCATATTCTTTTTCGTACATCTCAACATATTCTTTCGGGGGATCCCAGGGTTCATGTGGATCGAAGAGGTCGACATATAAGAAGAACTTCTCTAAATTTTGTCCATCTTCCAGCCAATTACAAGCCTTAGTTACTGAACGGGCAGCAAAGCGGTCTTCTTCCGATTTCCACCAAGACGTATTGCGCAAGTAGTTTGGCAGAACGAAATGGGAATTATTCAATTTATTTGGATCTGCCGGCAAGGTTATATCTCGGGGCATCGATTTCCAGCGGTCAGACTCCTGTCCCCGAATCCATTCCCAGCCATCGAACCCACGCTCGTAATTAAAGCCATTTTCAATTAAATGTGGATTATCAACGACCATTTGGGTAGTAACACCTGACGCACTTAATATCTGTTGCAGGGTCACCGTTTCTGAAGGAAGAGGACACCATTCCTTATCGATAAAATTAAAACGTCCGCTCATGATATCGAGTCTATTGGGGATCGTTGGAAATGAGCCCAAATAAGCATTATTGAATACATAAGACTTTTGAGCTAAACGGTCAAGGTTTGGGGTTTTAACCTTCGTCGGGCCATAGCAGGAAAGGTTATCACGCCGAAAAGTATCGGAAATTACTAAGATGACATTCATCTTTTTTACCTCACTATTGTTATATTTTAAAGAAGTACAAATTCACAGTCCTTACCTGTTACAATTCGATTTATTAACTATTCATTTGCGATTATTTCAATACTAACTTACGTCTGCCGGCAAGGTGTTCTTCTGGTGTTCCAACCTCTTCAAGCCATTTAACATAACGAGCATGAATTTCTCTTGCCAAATCTTCATGACCCTCAATTAAGTTGTGTTCCTCATTAGGATCGTCAGGAAGATAATAAAGTTCCGGTTCTACTTTGCCTTTGCTAGGTTGAAGTTCGATTAACACCTTATTAACTTTTACGCTTTCCTTTAACACTTCATCATAATAACCGGAATAGTGTAAGCACCAGCCATCCTCTGTCACAACGGCGCATTTCGATACAACCGGTGTGTGATGAATGATGGTATTGGAACAAACAACAAAGTCTCTTAATTTATCTACCTCACCGCGAATTAATGGCATCAAGGACTTACCGTGGATAGATTCCGGTTCAAAACGCCAGTCTTTCGTATAGAAAATGCCGCACTGCAAGGCTTGGATATTAGCCTTTCCCCCAAAGGACTTGGACGCCACCAAACCGCACAAATCCAGAATGGTCGGCATCAAGTCAGGTGATTGAACTAAAGCACCAATACGTTCACTTTTCTTTTGACCGGGCAAATGAATCATCAAGGGGATTCTGCGCATTTCGTTATACATGCGGCAAGCTTCATAATACCCGTTTTCCGGTTTGAAAGCTTTACCGATTTGTCCGTGTTCACCGAAAAGATAACCGTGATCGCTTGTGAAGACAAAAGCAGTATCTTCTTCAAGCCCTAATTTTTTCACTTTCTCACGCAGAATACCGATCCAGTGATCAACCATGGAAACTTTTGCTCTATAAAGCGCTCGGCAGTGATTTAACTCAGCTTCCGACATGATGTTTTCCCAATAATCGTTATAAGGATAAATGACTTCTTCCCCTTCATATCCTTTATCATACATATCCACATATTCTTTGGGGGCATCCCAAGGTTCATGGGGATCAAAGAGGTCTACATATAAGAAGAATTTTTCCGCGTTCTGCCCTTCCTCCAGCCAATTACAGGCCTCTGTTACCGAGCGTGCTGCAAAGTGGTCTTCTTCAGATTTCCACCAGGCGGTATTGCGCAAATAGTTTGGAAGGACAAAATGTGCATTGTTTAATTTACTGGGGTGAGCAGGTAAAGTCACCTCTTTAGGCAATACTTTCCAACGGTCGGATTCATGTCCACGAATCCATTCCCAGCCGTCAAACCCGCGCTCATAATTAAATCCATTTTCTATGAGATGTGGATTATCAATGACCATTTGAGTGACGACCCCAGAGGCACTGAGAATTTGCTGCAGAGTTACAGTTTCGGAAGGAAGCGGACACCACTCATGATCAATAAAATTGAAGCGGCCATTCATGATATCGAGACGATTAGGAACCGTAGGGAACGATCCTAAATAAGCATTATCAAAGACATAGGATTCTTCGGCTAATCGATCCAGATTGGGGGTCTTAACGGGTGTTGGTCCATAACAGGAAAGGTTGTCCCGGCGGAAAGTGTCTGAAATAACAAAAACTACATTCATGTCTTACACCTCATATAATTATTTAAAATGCCTTAGAGGCAAAACTTCTTCTATTAAAATTAAGAGCAAAAGAAATATAAAGTCGTATTCAATGCTATGCTGCATTTGATGCAGTTCTTTTTTGCATTTTTCTGTGAGTTTTATAGGAGAACACAATTGTGATTGCAGCCAAAACGAGAATAGCCAATGTTATGGGTCTGATAAGAAATAAAATTGGATTGGCACCCGTAGAGGTCATCGCTAAACAGAAATTTTGTTCAATAATCGGTCCCAGTATGAGCCCCAAGAGGAGTGGGGAAATCGGATAGTCTCTGCGCTGCAGAATAAAACCTATTAAGCCAAAGATTAAAGTGATCCAGACATCAAACATGTTATTGTTCAGTGCAAAGGAGCCGCACACAACTAACACTGAGATTACTGCAAACAAGAAGTGTTTAGGAATACGGACAATCTTGGCCAACCATACAGAACCATACCACCCGAAAACAAACACCAGCATCTGGATGAGAAAGATTCCGATAAACAAACCGTAGGTAACATCCCGAAACGTCGTAAAAATTTCCGGTCCAACTCGGACACCATGGAGAGTAAATGCCCCCAATAAAATGGCCGCTGAAATATCTCCAGGAACACCAAACGTTAAAAGAGGGATCAAAGCTGCGGATTCCGTACCAACTGCTGCACACTCAGCAGCAGCAACACCCTCTAATTCCCCTTTCCCAAATTTCTCGGGAGTTTTCGATGAGCGAACGGCTTCGTTATAACCTAGAAAGGATGCAATTACGGATCCTGTACCGGGAAGAGCACCAACGATGACGCCAATAATCCCACTTTTAATTAAGGTTTTAGAGGATTTCTTAACTTCAACCAAAGTTAATCCTTCGCCTTCTACATTGCGAGCTTCTTTTTTTACATGTTTCTTTTTATACAATTGGTTGAAGATTTCACTCACCGCAAAAAGTCCGGTTAAGGCAGGAACCTGAGAAATGCCTGAAGATAAATCATTGATGCCAAAAATAAAGCGATCAGTTCCCATGAGCGGATCAGACCCAATTGTTGAGATGAAAATCCCCAGAGCAGCGACTGCGACCGCTTTGGGCAAAGATTTACCGGCTACAGCAGCAACCACCGATAATCCAAATAACCCAAGGGCAAAATATTCCGAAGGTCCGAAAGCGAGGGCAACTTTACCCAATAACGGGGCGAAGAACATTAAAGAAATCGCTGAGAGCGTGGAGCCGATAAGAGCTGCAACAGCAGACATCTGTATGGCTTTACGCGACTGTCCATTTACAGTAAGCGGATAACCATCCAGTGCTGTCGCAGCTGCAGATGCTTTACCCGGCGTATTGACCGTTATTGCTGTAATTGATCCCGCGTAGAGCGCGCCCATATGAATCGATGTCAGAAACAAAATCGATTGAAGCGCTCCCATGTAGAACGTTAACGGAATCGCTAAGGCCAAAGCCATGGGACCTGTTAGTCCCGGCATTACACCAATCAGAAGCCCTGCTAAAACTCCTAAAACCATAAACAATAGGACGTTTGGATCAATAAGTAAATGAAGACTACCCATTATTGCTTCCATTTATGAATGTCCCTCCTTTCTAAATCAAATAAAACCTAAAAACCCGGTAGGTAATGGCACATTCAGTAATTGATAAAAGATAACCCATATTATTACAGAAGCAATAACTGCCACTGGCAGCGAGATATACCATTTTGGCTGTCCCAACAGATAGATAAAGCATAAAATGTCTAAAATTGTAGCAAGGACAAACCCTAGAATCGGCATTAAGGCCACATAAGCGAAGATTGCTATCATACCTAATAACAACCTGATGATTGCACCATCTTCCTGCTTTCCCTCATTGACAATACTTCTCTCCTTATGCCTAAAGCAGGACAACAAGTGAAAAACACCTGCTAAGATCAACACCACTGCCAGGATCCGCGGTATAAGCTGCGGGTTGACTGCTACCTGGGCTAGGCTCGATGGGATAACAATCTGGTATGGTATCATAAACCATATGATGAAACCTAAAAGAATAGTGGCGATACTGTCAATTAGGTTACCGGTTTGATGTTTTTCCACAGCCATTACTCCTTAAATCATACTTTATAGGAGAGGGTAAGGCGGTAAAGCAATAACCGCCTTACCCATGCAATTACGTTATTTAAGATCAGAAAGTTACTTTTTCTTAACTAACTTGGCGTACTCGTTCCCACCATCGATAAGAGCCTTAGTCATCTCTTCCGGAGAGGTCATATTTATACTTAACTGATTATCCTTAGCAAATTTAACAAACTGATCTGATTGCATAGATTTCTTCAAAACATCCTGTAATTTTTCAGTAATATCTTTGGGAAGGTTAGCAGGACCATAAAAGCCAAACCATGATCCTCCTGAAACGTCAGTTCCCTGCTCCTTGAGCGTAGGTACATCCGGCAAATCCTCATAACGTTTGTCGTTCGCTGCACCAATTATTTTTACCGTCCCTGTTTTCATTGAACTATAAGCTGTAGCTAAGTTACCTATATATAAATCAATGTGTCCCCCAAGTAAATTCGTCATTTCTTCATTATTACTGTTAAAGGGCATCAAACGAACATTAAGTCCTGTCAATTGACCAATCTGGGCACCTGCAAGATATCCATCAGTATTAACCCCAGTATTCCCGACGCGGATAGCTTGATTCTTGTCCTTATAATATTTAACCATGTCACTGAAGTTTTTAAAGGGCGCATCATTCTTAACGGCAAGAACCATTTCATTACTGCCTACACCTATAATAGGTGTGAAATTTTTAGGGAATTGGTAGCTAACCTTTTGTAATAATGGCCGCAGGTTCAACTGCCCGCTAGCTGACAGAAAAATGTTATAACCATCAGGCGCATTTTTAATGAATTGTGTAGTACCTGTCACGCCAGAACCACCGGGAACATTTTCAACAATCAGAGGCTGGCCGGTTAGCTCTTGAAACTTCTGACCCATTGCCCGGGCCGCTAAATCCATCGTACCGCCAGCGCCCATGGGAATCCACACTTTAACTTCTTTCGTTGGGAACTTTGTATCATTGGCTGTTCGAGAGGAACCATTTGACTGCTGAGCAGAGCCACAAGCTGTTAAGAGGAGGACAGATACCGAAAGTAAGCCGGCTAAAAGTGCACTCTTTTTAATAAATCTCACCAACACACAACTCCTTTTTATATTTTTCTAAGCAAACTACTTAATATAAGATCATAAATTTTTTCCTTTACCTCACCTCCCTATAATATCTAATGATTTTCTTTGAATCTCTCGCTTTTTCATAGAATTCCTAACTTACCAAACTAGCTCATCACGGATAGAATACGCATAGAATGCCTAATTCAGGGAATTTGGGTAT